>MEHH01000010.1 GCA_001940755.1 Candidatus Heimdallarchaeota archaeon AB_125 | reverse complement strand
ATATAAATTTAAAATATAATGCTTCCAAGTCCAATTATTATTTTTCCTATTAAATCTGTTCGATTTGTTGCGTTGTAAAATCTGGGAAGTTCATAAACCTTCTCGAGTAAATCATCAATATAGTTAGCAACTTTTAGAAGATGCTTTCCACCATCATCGTTTATTACCACATCTTGTATTTTTAGTTCAACGATTTGATCCACTCTTTCTAAAGGCTTGCCAACAACATCAATTGAATATCCTAATTCATGTAATTTTTGTACTTTTACTCCCACTTCTTTAGGCTTAAAATGTGTTAAAATTGCATCAGTCGAATCAAACCTAATTGTTCCATCTCTATAAACAAAAATATCATGTTTTGCCCTAAGAATTCCTTTTTCAATTAGTTCAGGCATTTTATCTTTGTTCATTAATTTTTTAACAGCCTTAACTTTCTTAGGTAAGGGGCCACCAAGTGTTTGTTTCGCTTTGTTTACACGATCACTTATCGGAAACGCTGTTCTTGTGAAACTAACCGCGTTTCTACCACATTTTGAGCATTTTTCATCATTTAGATTAATATTACAAAAGTCGCACCTTTTAACAAATACTGCTTCGACTTTGCAAGATGAGCAAATTGATTTATCAGTCAAGTTTCCACATTGTGGGCAAATTCGTTGTGTAAGATCAATTGATATTTTCTTGTTTTCCGCTGCTTTGTAGAGATCACGCAATCTACCTCCTTTATCCTCAATAGGAAAAAGAAGGTGTACAGGTGGTTTCATTCGCCTATCTTTGGCTTTTTCAGGGCGTCCCATTCTAGCGCCTGTATATGACGGGCATTTATCTCTAATTTCAAGATTACTTACAGAATTAATAGCATCTAAAATCTTATCCTTAGTATTTGCAAGTTTGACTAATTTCCCATTATGTATCCCTAAGGAAGCTAACAGAGGTGTACTCTGCAAACCAAATTCAATCTTATCTTTTACCACTTTGTGAGGTATGAATATCTTTTCCAGGATTCCCTTGATTATCTCATCAGAAGAAATTATTAGATTTTGTTCATCTTTGGAAGCATCATTTATTACATGATTACGAAGTTGAATATATTCATCCAAAGAAATGTTTGACCAATGGTAGGTATATTCAGGATGAAGCGGGATGTCAAACACTTTAGAAATAGCTAGCGCTTCCTCTGGAGAAGGAATTTCAGTGAAAGGTTCTTTTATGAAACCTCGAACTTTATTTGCCAAACTTTGTGATAAAACTTCGTTATCTTTTGAGGAAACTTCTTTGAAATTAGATTCTAATTCTTGAACCCACCACTCCTCACAATAACCAGAGGGCACCAAATTGTAACTGTTTTGATTAAATTCTCCAACACCGTACAGCATATCGCCTAAAAACAATATTTCTTGAAGTTGTTTTTTTAGATCTTTAGCTTCTTTGTAGCTATAAACCTTGATTACATCACCATTTATTAGTTTAACAATTGGAGGATGAATGGAATCTACAGGCATAACAATGGCGCCTTTACCAGGTCGTTCGGTTCGTACATGAGTTCCACATGCAAGAAAATCATCTGTTAATCCCATTAGAGCTGGATGGATTCCCATTCCCGCAAGTCCTGTAGTTCTAGATCGTCCATATCTTATCCTGAATCCACCAATTTTTGAAGGATGTGCAAATACTGGACGACCCGCTATTACATCCTTAATATATCCATCATCTGAATGAATTTCTAATTCTTCTTCAATATCATCTTCTAAGTCATCCTTAACGTCATGTTCATCAGGTATATCCTCATCTATGTGAGAACCAAATCCTTCATGGATCCTTATTAACTCTTGAAACCACTCCCATCCTTCCAGTTTACTCTCAACTAGTCTTCTTTGAAGTTTTTTTGCCCTACCTACTAATCCATCATTGAACACTAAGCAAGCTCCGCCGCGTAATCGATTTGTTTCTATTCTCCTTAAATCTCTGTTACCAGATACTTCTACCTTGTCAGTTGGTTCTCCTGTAATTTCAATTGGTAAATTTTGAGCTGCAAATCTCTGTTCCTCTTTTGTTGTTGGAAGTTGTAAATGACTTACTCGATTATATAATTCAAGCTCTTCAACATATCGTTCTACTTCCCTCTGATTAGGTTTGTATTTCGAAAGTCCTAGTGACTTCCTAACATAATCAGCTAATAGAACACTCATTCCTGCAGCAGTTCCTCCTGCTGAACGAATTGGACCCGCATAATACACAGCTAAATAATCTGATCCATCATCATTTTGTTTAATCTTAACTTTGGCTATCCCCTCTATTGGAGCAGCTGTTATGCTTTCGGTAATAACAGCTAAAGAACTTCTGATAGCTAGTTCTGCTAGTTGTTCTTCTGTTCCTTGAACTAGTTTTCCTTGGCTTATATCTCCTGCAATCTTAAAAGCTACTTGTTCCCTAGACATATTTTTCCTTTCATAATCACGTATCTTTTTCCCAACCCCTTCAGGACCAATAAGCCCTTCAACTCTATCAGCAATATCCTTAGCTATAGGAATTTCTACATCTGGAACAGGGTCTAGACCCTTTTTTCTTGCTTTTGATGCGAGAGAATAAATCTTCTTAAGTTGTTTATTCAAGTCATTAAAATATGTTTGAATATTTACAGATAGATTGTTATTCTCGCTGATCTTACTCACCACTTCTGAAATGATTATGATTTTTGTTAATAAAGTAAAGTAATCTAGGAAGGTTTCGAAGACAATTTAATTTATAGTTGTTTAAACATTTCCCTTATCGTAAATTAAGTGATAAAGCTTTATTAATATGAGCAGATTGTTTATTCTGTGATTAACGTTATTATAGCAACTAAGAATTTTAGGTTTGTGTATAAACTGAATGAAATTCTAGATGCTATCAATGAGGTTAAAACAGAACACATTTTGCCTGATGAGACAGTTCCTGAAGATACGGATGTTGTAATCACAACTGAAACAGAAAAGCTGGCAATCAAATGGGATAAAAAATTCATACCTAAAGCATTTAATCGATATTACTTATATTCAAACATCCTTTACTTGTCTACTGGGATAGATAATTTTTCTGAAGTAATAATAGGAATAGATCCTGGGAAAACTATAGGATATGCTGTAGTTGCTGACAAAAAAACAATTGTAAATACACTGGAGATTTACACAGCAGTTGATACAGTTAAAGAAGTAATTTCAACTTTTTTCAATATTGAAACTGATAGTCTAGTAATCAAAATAGGTGCAGGGGGAGGTAGTATCAAGGAAGAAATAGTTCATAGGTTGAATGATATTTTTTATGAAAAGGTTCCTATTCATATAGTTAAAGAAGATTTCACATCCAAAACAAGGTTAAGTTCTTCAGAGAAGAGATTTAGTAAGAACATTACATCAGCTTTATTGATAACATCAAGAGAGACCTATGTTTGAAAAATTCGAGATTTTGCATTACCCAAATATCTAAAAGTATTTAAAACTTCGTAGTATAAAACTATCGTTCGATATTTATAAAATAATTGTCAAGAGGAAAGAGAATAGATGGAAGACGTTGTTATGCAAGATAAGACAATTGAAGAGATGATTGATGAAATCCAGAAGCAATATAACATAGTTGGTAGAACTAGTGAGCTCCGTAAATGTTTAGCAGCCAAACTAGCAAATCGACATATATTACTTGAGGGAGATGTTGGTGTGGGAAAAACAACTCTAGCACACGCACTTGCATCTTATTTTACACAAAATCTGGAGAGAGTTGACGGTGATGAAAGATATAGCTCAGCTAAGCTTGTAGGTCATTTTGATCCTCCAATGGTAATTGAACAAGGTTATTCATGGGATTCTTTTGTTACAGGTCCATTGACAAAAGCTATGAAACAAGGTGCCATACTTTTTCTAAATGAATTAAACAGGATGCCAGAAGGCACTCAAAATGTTCTCCTATCAGCTATGGATGAAGGAATTATTATCATTCCAAAACTTGGGGAAGTTAAAGCAAAAGAAGGATTCTTCATTATAAGTGCAATGAATCCAGCTGAGCTTGTAGCTACAACTCCACTGAGTGAAGCTTTGAGAGATAGGTTTGTTTGGGTAAGATTACAATACCAACCTGAAGAAGAAGAAGAAAATATCGTTAGAGTTCGAACCGGTATTAAGGATGAGAAAATTGTTAGAATAGCAGTTAAAATCGTTAGGCAAACAAGGGATTGGCCAGATCTAAGAAGAGGAGCATCTATCAGAGGAGCTATTGATTTAGCTTCTATTATTCGTTTCCTTGAAGCTAATGATATTGAATCATGGATTGATGGTTCCATTATGGCACTAGCAACCAAAATAGAATTGGAAGATGGGGTTGAAGATCAGATTGAAGATGTCGTGAAAGACATTGTTCAAAGTACCTTCAAAGATTTGGATTTTTTCTAGAAGAGGGAGGAGATTTGTATAAGGATGACGTACAGCGTCCTTTTGTCTTTAGAGGAAAGATGGACAAAAACAGATTACTAGAAGCTGAAATTGTTTCAGGAAAAAGGAATCCTTCAGTGTATTCTAGTCTTTCTGAAGGGATGAGTTATTACGAAATTAAAAAACAAACTGAATTGGCAATTGATGTTGACAACATGCCTGCTATTCAAGGTCTAGCAGTTTCAAACAAATTTGCGGTTGCTGAGGCACTTAATTCAAAGAATGGATATACAATGGTTGCCAGACGTGCCGCTAAAGGAGATAATAGTGCACCTGAATTGTTCTTCATGTTGAGATCAGCTCTGGATGAAAGAACTAGACCTGTTTTTCGTAGATTAGCTAGACAAGTCATAATGAAAACAGCTTTTGGAATCACAAGTCAGGGAATAAGAGGAGAAGTCTTTGAGAAAACAGAATATGAAGTAGGGCTTGATGAATTTGACATTGATGAAACACTGGAGCGTTTTCTTCAAAATAGAAGCAGAATACTCAATACAGAAGATATAGTTAGTTTAGAACGAAAGGAGCGAATGAAAACAGCTGTTCTGATGTTCGATACTTCAGGGTCACTATACGGGGAACGATTTACAACAGCAGCATTGACAGTAGCTGTAATGGCTCATAATCTTTCAAGAGATAATTTTAGTGTTGTTCTTTTTAACACTCAAGCATATGTAATCAAACGTATCAAAGAAAGAGTAAAATCTGATGAACTCATTAATCGAATTCTAGAAAGTGAAAGTGCAGGCTATACAAATATAGCTGAAGGATTGAGATATGGTGGACTCGAGCTTGATAAGATTAAGAAAAGAAGCAAATTTGGAGTCATTGTAACAGATGGCGCATTCAATAGGGGAGGAGATCCACGTCCATTGTTGAAATACTTCCCTAGATTGCATGTAATTTCACTCCCAAGTAAACATGATTGGGGTAGAAGAGTCTGCAAAGATCTAGCCCGACTTGGTGGAGGGAAATATGCAGAAGTTTCAAGTCATCACCAAATACCAAGAATTTTAATGAAGCTTTTAAGAGAAACATAGGTGGGTGCAGAAAATCCAACCTAGTAAGAAAAAGAAAAAGAAGAAAAATATTCCTTATTTAGGACCCAATCTTTTGTACTATTGCTATGAATGTTCTTTACCTCTAATTAGTTCTAATAATTGTCCGATATGTGATAATCAAGTAAAATTAGTATCTCTAACACCTCCATATGATGTTAGACCAGGAACGCCATATGAGGTTGCTGAAATCATTGAATTAATCAAAACCACATTTGGAAATAATACATCTATAATACATAAAGATGACATTTTACTGCTCAATCATATTGGTTCCGAGGATCACTTAGACGAAATAATCCTTTATGGTAAAAGCATAGGAACAAGAAGGTATGATATTACTTCCAACAATTGGATTCTCAAACTCAATGCGCATGGACTAGCTTTACTGAATGGAAAAGATATTATCAAATGGGTTATGATAGATGACGGAGCTATTGACTACATCATCAAAGGTGCTAGTGTCTTAATTCCAGGTATACTTGATGCGGATGAAAACATCAAAGTAGGAGACTACATTGTAATCATTGATAAAAATCATAAAGTAGTTGCAGGTGGAATTGCAAGAATAAATGACTCAGAAAGAAATGAAATGAAAAAGGGAGTGTACGCTAAAACCTATCAAGCAGCAGATGAATATGTTGAGGAGCACCATACAAAACGTTCATGGAAAGATATAGTAAAATGGAATGAAAAAGAACTAGTTCGTCTAGAGAAGAAAGCTATATCGTTTATACATAAAATCAAAGATGACTTAGAACTACCTGTTATGGTCTCGTATAGTGGAGGTAAAGATAGTTTAGTAACTTTATCTCTGGTTATGCAAGCTTCACCTGATAGGGATTTTGATGTTCTATTTGTTGATACAGGTATAGAGTTTCCTGAAACAGTGAGTTATGTAGAAGAAAGTAGTAAACAACTAGGATTTGATGACAAGCTAACTATAGAACGTGTATCTTCTGAAGTTTTTTGGAATGCTTTTGAGAAATTTGGTCCTCCAGGAAGAGATTTTCGTCATTGTTGTAAGTTTGCTAAACTCGCACCTATTCAAAGATCAATTGACAAGCTCTATCAAGGAGGTCAATGTGTTAGTTTTGTGGGACAAAGAAGATATGAATCCTTCAAACGAGCTGTTACTGACATCTGGCAGAATCAATATGTTTCAAATCAGATCAATGTTTCCCCCATTCAAAATTGGAACGCGCTTATGATTTGGATGTACATTTTTTGGAGAGAACTACCTTATAATCAGCTCTATGATAGAGGATATGAAAGAATAGGATGCTGGGTATGTCCCTCTTCAGACATGGCACAGTTTAAAATTCTGGAAATGAATCATCCGAAGCTTTATTCGAGACTCTATACAGCAGTTGAAGATTGGAGAGCTAGAAAAAACCTACCAAAGAGCTTCTGGAAATATGGATTATGGAGATTTAAACAAATTCCAAAGAAGATTTCTAGTGTCCTTTCTTTAGATCTTGAAGATTTTAAGATCTCATCTGAGAATAATGAATTATCATTTCTCGAAATAGAAGTTACTGATTGTATTTCATATAGAATTACAGCTATCGGGAGTTTTTCGAATAGAATAAATCTAGACACAGTTTCTAGCGCCTTATTAATGATAGGGAAAGTTCAATTTAATCGCAAACTTAGCTTCATTCGCGTGAGTAATAAGAGGTTTTCAATTATTCTCTACCATGATAGTTCTTTTAAAATTGTATTTAAAAAACATGATAACCTAACAAGAAATTTTATTCAAAATGTAATTGAAAATTTCATTCATACAGTTTTTCGGGCAATTGAGTGTATAAATTGTGAACTTTGTGTAGGAAAATGCAAACTTAAAGCTATTACTATCAACAACAATATTATTTTTGTAGATCAGACGAAATGTACAAAATGTAAGTTATGTTCAGAAGCTTGCCCAATTGTCACAATTGTCCATAGAAAGGTCAAAGGAACCATAAAACAAACACTAACAGAAAATAATCTTCTACAAATTTCTTCATAATTTCTGCTTAACGCTTATCATAACATTTTTTTATAAATAGATTGAGCTTGCTTTGATAATTATGCCAGCAAACCCTAATCGTGAGTTTCTACTAGAACTTAGTGGTCTTGTTAATAAAAGAGTAAAAATCTCTCTAAATAATGAGAATATATACACTGGAGTAATGCGTGGAGTACAGGATAATTCTCTCAATGTGGTCTTAGCAGATGCTAATTGTGGTGATGAAAGTTACTTCAGAGTTTTCATTACTGGTTCCAACATTGTAGAAATAACTTTAGCTGAAGAACCATTTGACTTGTCAGGATTAGCAAGTGAACTTTCTCAAATGTTTCAACCACAAAATGTTAAAATTATTGAAGAAGCAGCTATCATTCAAGTTTTTGACAGATTTACTGTAAGTGAAGATGGTGTGAAAGGATCTGGGCCAATCTCAGAGAGAATCCAAAAAATCTACGATAAATACAAAGCAGAAAAAGAATAAAGCGAGATTTATATCCGCTCTTTTTTTCTTTTTTAGAGGATGGAAGGAATAACAAATGGACGAAATAATTTCCTCTGATTTGCATGGAAGACTAGGTAAGATCGCTTTACCCAAAGGAGATGTTATTACACCCACTCTTCTTCCTGTCATTGATCCAAGAAACAATCTAATCACTGCCCAAGAGATGAAGAAGAAGTTTGATTTTAATCTTGTAATAACTAGTGCTTATTTGTACTATAAGAGATTTGGAATGCCAGATGGTGCTAACTCTATTCATGAAACATTGGGGTTTGATGGAAATATTATGATGGATAGTGGTGCATATCAGGTTCTAGTTTATGGAGATGTAGACATAGACCCCGTACAATCCCTTCAAATACAATCCAATCTGAAAGCTGATATTGGTGTCATTTTAGATGTTCCTACACCTCCTGCTGATACTTATTCACAGGCAAAACAGAAAGTTGAAGAAACAATAAGAAGAATTGGAGTATCTCTACCTCACATCGAGACACATCCGGAAACAATTTGGACTCTTCCTATACAAGGAGGGAAAAATGTCAAATTGATTGAACATTACTTAGGTGAAGTGAAAGACAAGGATTATCTATCTCACTTCAGATTTCATGCTCTAGGTAGTGTTGCACCAGTTATGTCCCAGTATGACTTTCTATCACTATTCTCCATGATCAGAACGTCCAGAGAATTACTTCCACACAATATTCCTTTCCACTTATTTGGTGCTGGTCATCCAATGATTTTTCCATTTGTAGTTGCATTAGGAAGTGACACATTCGATAGTGCAGCTTATATTTTATACGCAAAAGAAAATCGGTACATGACTAGTGAAGGAACTTATCATTTACAAGAATTATACGAATTACCCTGTTCTTGTGAAGTTTGTTCTAATTGGACACCAAAAGAGCTCTTAGATGCAGATGAAGATACTAGAATTAGAAATGTAGCTTTACATAATCTCCATGTTTCTTATGCTGAACTAAAAAGAATTAGGGTTAGTTTGAAAGATGGAAATTTGTGGGAATTACTTGTAAATAGATCCAAAGTTCATCCATCTCTCTATAAAGCATTCAAACATATTGCAAATGGTTCCTATACAGAATTCTTTGAATATGGGACACCAAGCACAAAGCAGACAGGGCTTAAAATCTCTGGTGAAGATTCCTTTTATCGTCCTGAGTATTCTAGAGGTAGAAAAAGAATATACGAACGATATTCTCCAAACAATTCGAAAATAGTCATTCTTATTTCATCTGGAAGAAATAATCCTGTCGAGATACTAAATCTTAGAATTGAATTAAAGAATTCGATAAAATCAAAAACAAATGAAATGGATTTCGCTTTTCTTATACCTTTCATTGGTATTTTACCTTTAGAATTAATTGAAACTTATCCATTTAGTCAATATGTTTTTTCTGCTGTTCTTTCCGAAGGTTTACTCAGTAAGCTAGAACTTGAAATTGAAAGGTTTCTGGAAATATTTCCATATCAAGAAGTAGTTTTATGCCCCCTAGATGATTGGGATAACTCTAAAGTTCTAATTGAAAATATTAAAAAGATATTGAATAATAGAGAAATTCCTTTCAAAGAAAAGAACTTCCGAGAGTTATAATCGAGTTTTTATAGTATTTTTTAGATATTTTAATGATGAATGATGCTAACGAGCTAAAAGGTAATAATCCCCCAAAACCCAAAACTACCATAACCTACTTAGAAGGAGAAATTCTTTCCGTTAAAATAAACAAATGGGGCACAAATGGCAAATTGAGTACTGAATTTGGCATTTATAATTATAAGTTGAAAGATTCTAGTTCTTTAGCAAATAATATACTAGTTGGTTTAAAATTAGCAATTAATAATGGATATTGTTTTGAGAACAAACAAGGTGAATTAGTAGTATCAGACGGTAAATTTGGTAACATTAAAACAGAGATTGACATGAATCAATTTTATAGTTATACCGAAGAAAGCATTATAATTACAGGAAAAAATATTGAAATTAAGCAAAATGATGGGATTTCTGTTCTTAAACTTGAACTGCTATTTCCACCATATACTGATCAAAAGATTATAGTATCTACTAATTCCAGCAATTCAGATATCATTTCTAAAAAGTTCTATGAATCTATTTTCAGGAAAATTGTAAGAGTAAAGGGATTGGGTTCATATAGTGATTTTGATATTAGTGATATTGAGATTCTACCAAAGAACCATTTTCTAAATCTAATTGATGACATAGAAAAAGATAATCTAGAAGCATTTACAGCGTTTAATCATATTATTTTTCATCAGATACAACATGTTGAAAATATTCACAATTCCTTCAAAAATACACTCATTAACATGGGAAAGAAGATTTCCAAATCATTACTCTCTGAACTAAAGGATGTTCTATTGGATAAGATTTTAGATGGAACGGTTAAGTTTCCATATAATTTACTTATTCCACATTCAGATATAGATGAGTATTTTAGTACTATGCTTACATTTCTTCGAAATATAATTAACAGTGAAGAGGCTACAAGGAATCCAGAAGATTTAGTTATTATTCTGAAATATTATTATCCATCATATTCACGAAAATTGTATTTAAAAACAAAAAGTTCTGAAATTAGCAAATAAAGAATTATTTTCTTTCAATGGCTATTTCAATATGAACATCTTCGGGTACATGGATTCTCATTAGTAATCTCATACTTTTTTCTTCTGCATCCATGTCAATAATTCTTTTATGAAGTTTCATCTCTAGATGATCAAAAGTAGCGGTACCATTACCACAAGGAGACTTCCTAACAGGTATTACTATTCTTTTAGAAGGTAAAGGAATGGGTCCTCTAATGCGTACTCCTGTTCTCTCTGCAATCTTTCCTATTTGATTACAGATTTTTTGTAATGATTGAGGGTCATTGCTGATTAATTTGATTCTAGCTCTTTGAGCCATCGTTTCACCTTTTGTTAAAAAGTTTAGTTGGTTTTAAGAAGATTTCGTTTTTAGTAAGAAATCAAAAAAGAAAATTATTGGAGCGTTAAATACTATGAATCCACCTAAGCACTGTGTTCAAGTCTGTTTTCCAAACGTTGGATTCTTTCCTCTAAGGTTTCAATCCTTCTAACAATTTGAATCAATGTCTCTTCAACAGCAGACATTTCTGAACTTGCAGTCTGGTGAGATACAGTTGCAGCTGTTGCAGCTACTTCCTTTAGCAAAATTTGCGCTTCTTCTGTAATTGCTTTTGTTATTTGATCAATTATAAAATCATTCAAGTATAAATTTACTTCAGACACAACAGCTTTGATATTTTCAAGAATACTCAATTCAGTGAGTTCTTTAACTACTGAATCTGCTTCAACAATTCCATCTAGTTTTATCTGGATGTACCACTGACCTTTAACATTCGCTAAAGCTATATTATATCGTGTTCCAGGAATTTTACTTTCATACATATATTTAACCCCGCTAATGTGGAATCTTGTTATCTGTTGTATTAATAATATCTTTTAAATTTAAAACCTTAACGGAAGTAGAATTTTAATTACTTAAGATAAATCTTTAAACCTAATAATGTATATAAATTCGAGTATGAGTTCATATATCAACAAAGTGTCTTCTTCAATGGAAAACAAACAGAACATACGTAATGTTAGCGTTGTTAGTCATGTAGACCACGGAAAAACCACCCTTTCAGATCATTTATTACAAGCGGGTGGTTTAATATCAAAGTCAATGGCAGGGAGTGCTAGAGCTTTAGACTATCTTGAAGAAGAACAAAAACGAGGTATTACTATAAAAACAGCAAATATCTCATTCATTTTTGATCAAGAAAATGAATCTTATTTGATAAATTTAGTTGATACCCCTGGTCACGTTGATTTTTCAGGTATGGTTTCACAAGCATTGAGATTAGTCGATGGTGTGATCATTGTTGTTGATGCTGTTGAACAAATAATGGCTCAAACTGAATCAGTAATCAAACAATCTATGAAAGAGTGTCTTAAACCAATTCTCTTCATAAACAAAGTAGATAGACTGATAAATGAACTCAAATTACCAAAAGAGAAAATAGAAACAAGAATCAATAACATCATTCAGATGGTAAACGAACTCATTGAACAATATAACATCAGTTCAAGTAGTAAAGATTGGAAAGTAAGATTCGATAAAGGTACTGTAATTATGGGGTCTGCTCTGAATGGCTGGGCTATCTCTTCATATTCAAAGGTCATACCACAGTTTGATCAAATTATAAAACATCATGAGGAAGATAATATCGAGCAACTAAGAAGTGATTATTCCATTGTTGATGCTTTTCTAACATCAATAATTGAAAATGTTCCTAGTCCTTTAGAAGCTCAACCAAAACGAATTCAACACATAACACAGTTTATTGATGAGAGCTCACAACAGGCGATACAGGAATGTAAAAATGAGGGTCCTCTAATATCTTGTTTAGGAAAACTGCTTTATGAGGATAATAGGGGTATTATTTCAGTTATAAGAATCTTTTCTGGTTCGGTAAAATCAGGATCTAGAATACGAAATCGTAGAACGGGAGATACAATTAGAGTTCAACAGGTCTGCATCTATAAGGGACAATCTTTAGTAACAATTGATTCAGTTGGAGCTGGAAGTATAGCTGTCATTATCGGTTTAAAGGATGTCCAAATAGGGGATACATTAGTAAGTGACCAAGAAAACTCACCTAACATACTGTTTGATCAGATTTCATATTTACAAGAATCTGTTATATCTCAAAGAATTGAACCAAGAAAGGTTTCGGATATTCCAAAACTACAAAAGAATCTAGATATATTATCATTAATTAAACCTAATTTCCATTATTCAACTGATGAAAATACTGGTGAAATGAAAATCCATGGAATTGGGGAGCTTCAACTTGAAATTATCATTGGAGAAATAGAAAAAACTGGAATTACTGTAGAAGTTTCAGATCCTGAAGTAACCTTAATTGAACAAATAGAAGAAGAAGTGAGACTTCAGAAAAAAGATCAGTTGAATATTCTTGAAATAGAGATAACATGTAAGTCTTCACAAGATGAAACCAAAGACTGTATATACAGTGATTACAGAGATAACTGTTTGAAAGTAGAAACTAAAATCCCAACTGAAGAAATTCGAGATATATTTATAATTGGTTTTCAAAATGCTATTCGACGTGGTCCATTGAGAAATTATCCAATTCGTAAACTTACTGCAGTAATTCATGATATTCAAGAATTAACCCCAGATTCACTTAGATATGAGATAATTGTTCCTCTAATAAGAAATGCTATCCATGAATCATTATTAAATGGTAAAGTTGGAATTTTTGAACCAATTTACCACTTCACTATAAACACTCCAATTCATTTTCTAGGGCCAATCTTAATTGTTTTGCAGAGGTTTAATAGTAATATAGAAGATACAACTAGTATTGGTTCAAAATCATCTATTACAGGTGAGATTAGCGTAGAATCGTCACTTCAAATAGCATCTGAATTGAGATCAGCTTCTGATGGTTATGCATTCTGGCAATTTGATTTCATTGGATATAAAAGGAAGAGAGAATTGTAAGATTTATTGGCTCAGTACTCAAGATCCTCAACATCTAGTTCAGTCAAGGGCTAGATTCTTCATTGCCAAGTATAGTTACACTGACTTATTCTTTTATTTTGCCATTTCACTCAGTATTCTTTCAGAAATTTCAGAACATTTTTCTATTATACTAATTTTATCCAATGTTTTGTGCTTTCTATTTTCGTAGATAAGGTTACCATTTACAAAAAGATCTGACACATCGGAGCTTAATGAAGAATAAATAACATTAGAGAGAGGATTATTTTGTGGCCAAGAGTGACTTCTTTCATATGATAAAAGAGTAATGTCTGCTACAGAATCTTTTGATATTCCTGAAGAAGTCTCTCCTAGAGCTTTCATTCCATGTATAGTTCCTATAGAAAGAATCTGTGAATTGTTTATTATTTTGGGATCATTAGCTAGATATTTTTGTAAAAGTGCAGCTGTTGAGATTTCTTCTAACATACCTAAATCATTATTGGAAGCATTACCATCAGTCCCTACTGCCACTTTTATTCCTAGATCAAGGTATTTGTAAATTGGAGCAATTCCATTTGCCATTTTCAGATTAGACTGAGGATTATTAAGAACAGTGAAATCACATGATTTCATAATACTCATATCTTTATCATCAGTGTGAACACAGTGAGCACCAAGTATTCTCAAATCTGTTAATCCAAGATCATGAACATATTGAATAGGAGACATTCTGAATTGTTCTTTAGCATCCTTTAACTCTTGTTTTGTTTCATTCAAATGGATATGAATTGGAATATCTAGCTTAGATGCCACATCAGCTATCTGTAATAGATACTCTTTAGGTACTGTGTATGGGGCATGGGGCCCAATTCCATATTTAATAAGATCATTATCACTAGAAGTTTTTCTTTTTACAAGATTGGAAACATGCTTCCAAGTATTTTCTAGACTTCCAGATTCTGGAGTATTATCAAAAACAGATGGACACAGTAGAGCTCGAATGTTAGCTTCTTTTGCAGCTTTTTCTATACTTTCAGCATAAAAATACTGATCAATGAAGCCGCTTACTCCTGATTCAATCAATTCCAAACATCCTAGAAGTGCCCCATAATATGCATCATCTGAACTCATTTTCATCTCAAATGGCCAAATGAACTCATTTAACCATGTCATTAGTGTTTCATTATCACATATTCCTCTGAGAAGTGTTTCAGGAAGATGAGTGTGTGCGTTAATGAAAGAAGGTATTGCAATATGGTTATTACGTTCAATCTTGTCATGTCCCGAGATTAATTTTTTGATGTCTTTCGATTTTCCAACATCAACTATCTTATCATTTTCTACTAAAATCGCTCCATCTCTAATCAGTTTATCACATTTCGAACCAGAAATAATATACTTGGTTTCCAGAAAATACTCATTCATCTCTAATCAGTTTAACTTTCATGAAATGAAAAAGAAAAATGTTTCCCTTCCCTAGACCTTTCAAATATCTTCCATTTCAAATATCTTAGTTAGTCTAAACTCTTTTTCTAAAACTTCTTTAACTTGTCTGACAGGAACAGTTAGATGAATTCTTTTTGATCTTCCATAACGTCCTTTACTTATTACTTGAGCTGTAACAATTCCTAGCATATCTAATTCATTAATTAAATCACCGACACGTCTGGCAGTTAATATATCAAGTCGTACTAGTTTGCATATTTTCGAATAGATTTCATAAACTTCGCCAGTAGTTATTTCTTCTGATTTTCCTTCTCCAATGAAAATAGCTTGTAACACAGCTTTTGTTTGAATTGGAAGAGAACTTAGCACTTCAATTACCGTGTTTCTTTCAATTACTTGTTGTGCTTTCCTCACATGTAATTCTGTAATAGTATCATCACCATTTCTTTCGGCTAATTCAGCCGCAACTCGGAGTAAATCTAAGGATCTTCTAGCGTCTCCATGTTGTTGTGCACCCACTGCTGA
This sequence comes from Candidatus Heimdallarchaeota archaeon AB_125, assembly GCA_001940755.1. Lineage (GTDB taxonomy): Archaea > Asgardarchaeota > Heimdallarchaeia > Heimdallarchaeales > Heimdallarchaeaceae > UBA460. Next base: position 10,167 of record MEHH01000010.1, on the reverse strand, counting down.
GCAGAGATTGATTACACCAAATTCTAGAACATTTTTATGAAATGCTATATCAGTTCTTTGTGTAAGTATATCTCGAAGTTGTTCTGCTGTGTAAGGTGAAAAAACTATTTCTTCCTCACTTAGACTACTTCGGATTCGAGGATCAAGAGTTTCTTTGAAGTTTACATCATTTGTTATTCCTATGATGCTAATTCTAGATGACTCTAAATCACTATTCATACGTGTTAAAATATACAATGACTCTGAACTTTTACTATATAACATATCAACTTCGTCTAGAACTGTAACATGAAGTGTTTTGAGTTTATCTAGAGCTTCTTTGAACTTCTGGTAAATAACATCAAAATGTAATCCTGTAAATGGTACATCTATTCCAATATCCTCACATAATTGTGTTAATACTCTATATTTTGTATCAACATGTTGACAATTCAAATAACTATATTTGAAATGTAGATTCATACTTTCAGCTCTATCCTTTAGTTTAGATAGAACTTGTTTTGTTACAGCTGTTTTACCAGTCCCTGTTGTTCCATAGATAAAGACATTTGAAGGTGCTCCACCTTTTAAAGCAGGTCCTAATATTTTTACTAATTCCTCAAATTTATCATCTCTATGGGGGAGAACATCAGGTACATGGTTTGGGGTTAATACTTCTCGATTACTAAATATCTTTGCTTGTGCATCAAGAACCCTATCAAATATCTCATCGATATTGGACTTGTTTTTTTCACCCATTATTTTCATCTCTTAGCTATTGAAGCTGTACTTTTGTAACTATTGTTTAACTTTGTCGATAGATGTTGACTAAAATAATTATCTTATTTACGAATTGAATTAAGAGAAAGCTATACTATTATCATGCTAGTTGGAATAATACTTTTGGTCTTCCTCTAGTACTTCGTGGAACGGATTCTTTCTTAATAACTCCTTTTGATATCATTTTAGCCAGGTTATCATAGAGGGTTGATCTTGGAATATGAGTTAACGACACTAGTTCATTTCTAGTAAGAGGTCCATGTTCCCGAAGTAAATTAATCAAGAGATTATCTAATTCTATTTCTTGATCAACTGCGTCTGAGTAAACATACACACGACGACTGCTGATAACAACCCCTTCTATAGGAGATTTCTCCTTTATCTTTTTAGTTAGCAAGTTCTTACTCTGCTGCATATTATCACTTTGTCGGATTTTCTACATGTTTAGAGGATTTATGTCGAATAAATAGCTCAATATAATCTGGAGAATATCGGAGTAATATCTAATATTTTGTTTGGATGAAAGTATAAATATCTGTCTCAAAATGTCAGTTGATAAAATAAGTGAAGCTAAAATCAATTTACTGGATGCCTTAAAGGATATAGAACATCAAATTAAATCTCTATCACAACAAGATCCATTGTTTGGCTTTATTAGTTCAAAATACATTAAGTGTGGTAGGGAAAATTGCAAATGTAAACAAAGTCCTAAAGCTTTACATGGACCGTATTTCTATTTGAGATTGGAACCTGAATATAAGTTCTCTAAATATCTTGGTAGAAAAGTACCTTCTAGTATGAAAGATAGAATTTCAGTTGGATCTAACATTAAAGAACTTGAAAGAAAACGTAAGAAACTGTCATCTACACTGGATAACATTGATTATTTTTGATTCGCTTTTTTTTCTCTCTTTAATTCCCCTCTCTAAGTTGAATTTTCACTAGTAAAATATGTAATACTCAAGTATTACACTTTTTCACAGTTTTTTCACATAAAGATGTAATACGTAATGAATACACCATACACAGTAGACACAACGTCTTCACTTCCTTACGTAAAGTTCTCTAAACATTAAATTTCCTTATTTTGGTATCCTTAAAAATCCTGTGAAATATTGTTATCATACAGTTCACTGTTTTCTTAAAAACTTGTGAACAGAACCTTAGTTACGACAAAAATTCCTATACTAGACATTACCACTTTAAGTTGATTTTACTCTTTTGTGAATGAGAAAAGTAGACCCCTCTATTTCCACTGGAAAACAACAAATTTTGCAGTTTTGACCTGTTCACAAGGTGTGAATGTGTTTATAGGTCAAAAGAGTGCTGTATTCTTAACTTTGAAAGCATTTCCAGTAGAACACTTCACAAAATTTTGTGAATTCGTTTGGTTTCTTTGCTGTTTCAGCCTAGACTAAGTAATAATACCTCACTACACAACTCTTTTTTTCTTTGTTAATCTATATGTATTTCAAGAGTAATAGTTAAATAATTACCATTATTGTAGGATTCAATCCTACTAAAGTAAGTAATTTCCTAAGGTGAATAAATGACTGATTTTAATATTAAGATTCTAGAAGAACTCTCAAATGAGTTTGGTCCCAGTGGTTTTGAATGGGAAGTTCAAGCTATTTTGAAGAAGTATGTTGAAGCTTTTGCTGATGAGATCCTTAAGGATAGAACAGGCACTCTCATTTTCACAGCTAAGGGGCAGGAAGATGGTCCCAAGATTATGATAGCTGGCCACATGGATGAAATAGGTTTTCAAGTCGCTGCTATTACTAAGGATGGGTACGTTAAATTCCATCAACTCGGTGGGTGGTGGGATCAAACTCTTCTTTCTCAAAGAGTTATGATTAGGACTGTTGAAGGTAAACTCTATCCTGGTATCATAGGTGCTAAACCTCCTCATGTTGTTGAAGCTGAAGAACGTAGTAAGGTTGTAACCAAAGCTAAGATGTTCATTGATGTTGGTTGTACTTCTCTTGATGAAGTCAAAGAACTAGGTATTCGTATTGGTGATCCTATCATGCCTGATGCTACATTCGAATTATGGGAACGTCCTCGCATCACTAAAGAGAACAAAGATAATGAAGAGAAGACTTCTGTTACCCTTGCTGTTGGTAAAGCCTTTGATGACCGTATTGGTGCTTTAATCGCAGCTGAGGTTGTCCGCAAGATCAAAGAAGAAAATCTTTCTCACCCTAACATTGTTTATGGTGCTTCCACTGTTCAAGAAGAAGTTGGTTTACGTGGTGCCCGTACCGCTGCTCAGATGATCAAACCTGATATTGGTATTGCTCTCGAAGTCGATATAGCCGGTGATGTTCCTGGTATCGATGAAACCAAAGCCCCTGCTAAGATGGGTAAAGGTCCTAGTATCCTCACCTACGATGGTTCTATGATTCCTAACCCCCGTTTCAGAGACTTTGTTATCAAGACCGCTGAAGAACTAGACATCCCCTTCCAGCTTTCCCTCGTCCCAGGAGGAGGAACAGATGCAGGAGTTATCCACTTAACAGATATGGGGTGCCCAAGTATAGTCATAGGGATACCAACAAGACATATTCATGCACATAACGGAATACTGGATCTGAACGATGTAAAGAACGCAATCAAACTAATAGTAAGATTGGTAGAGAAACTGGACAAAGAAACAGTAGAAGGATTTACACGCATTTAAATTAATAAGAGGGAAGGAGAGAACTATTTTTTTCTAAAAACAAAAGAAGCGAAAGGAAGGGGAATAACTTACCACAGAAAAAGAAAAGTACGTGGTAAGATAAACAAAGAGGAAAAGGAAGAACATCAAAGAATCTTACCACAAGAATATAATTTTGTGTGGTAAGATATTTTCATTTCATATTTCGCGCCATTAGAAGCAATAAAACAGTTATTTTAGGAGATCTATTGGTATCTCAAGTACCTTAAGTTCTCCATAAATTTCTAATAGTTTCTTTGTAACTGAATACAATCTCTGGGATACACTCCCTTTTCTATGTAGCATATTCTCATCCGCTAATCTAGACAGGTAAGTGCTAACTGTACTCATCTTTACCCCTTCCCTGAATATTATTTCATACAATTCGCACACCTCATTAGATGTGAACCAATCCCCTTCAGGATAATGGTTTCGAATTATACTTGCAACTCTTTCTATCTTTGAAGCTCCGATAAGATCATTAATACTAGCAATCTTTTGCTCTCTTTCTTCCTCATTTGAGCTTGATCCTTCAGATTTTCCTGTAACTAAAGCAAGTGTTGTTTTAAGACTCTCTGTGTCTCCAGAAGGTATTCGTATAATTGTCCCATCAGGTAGTTTAATTGTAACTTCTTTAGGCATATTACTCACTTCATTACTTACATAACTTCTTCAATTTATGTTTATAAATATAGATATCATGTTAGACTAGCCTTAAACCATTAAAAAGGTAAGTAATATTTCAGATTTGTAAGGCAAATCTCTCTCCCACCCCTTTTCTTCCAGTAGAACTGTTTATATTAAAGAATAGATTATTTTCTAATTGAAAATAGAAACACTTATATAATTAGATTTTTAGTTTCATCCAGGACTATGTACAAATAACATGTAGACACATATCATAATAACATGTACAAATATACCGTTCTCCAATAGAAACCAAGGGGCGAGTGTGTACATTTTTTTCACAATCTAGCAGTTCCACAAGTTTAAAATATACACATTAAGACTTTTGGATACTATGGTTACACGAGTACGTTTTTGCGCCAAATGCGGAAGACCTGTTTCAGATAAAGCTAACTATTGTTCTGATTGTGCTGCTGATATAACTTCAGGTATTCAGGATCGGTGTGATATTTGTGGTAAAAGTAAATTTATGTCTCCGTTGACCTTCAATACTAGAATTAAGAAAGTTTACTGCAAAGATTGTCTTAATGTTTTTATTGCAGGTCTTAGAACCAAAGAAATTCCTCAACGAGAGATTAATAAGATGTTATCCAAGGATTTTGTCCCAATATCCTAAGAAACTTCTTTCCTAGTTATGAGTTTTATTCTTGTAAAGAGTATTATAGATCTGTTTCAATCCGTTTCTACTTGCCATTCTAGACCCTATATACCCTACTCCAATATACCAAATCATTATTCCAAACAAGAATGCAAAATAGTAAGCTAGTTTCGCGTATGGAACAAGGAAATATCTTGTAATTATAGAACCAAAATAGGTTCCGAACAATATCCCTGGAATTAGTTGAAGCATTGCTGAACTAACATTTATTTTTGAGATCTTCTTTTTCTCAATACCTAGTTTATACAGTAGTTCATAGTCCTTTTTGTAAGTTAGATAGTATAAGAACACAAATACTATCAGCTGAAACGTAAATATACTGAAGAGAATTATGCCTAAAGTATCAAACATATAAGAAAATCTATCATATTCTCTAATATTCTCCTTTAATATGTCTTCTAACTTTCTCACAACATATCCGTTTGTTTCAGCTAAACTCTCTACTGTTGAATAAACAGTCTCATTTAAATCCTCAAGCATAATTAAATTCGGACCATTCGATATTGTTTCTCCATCTAATTTACTTAATGGAACATAAACTGTAAATCCTGCTGCAAATACATCTAAAACCACTGCACTTATGTCATACCTACTAGAATTTTCTGTAAGCTTAATACTTTGTATAGTACTGTTCTCAAAGATTGTTTTATCAAGAGTGTCACCAATTACTACTTCATTCGATCCTGGAATTGATCCCCAAAGTAATAATTCATCAAAAATACTTGTATCCTGATAACCTATTACTGTTGCATAGAATGATCTGTTCAATCCAATTTCAGTATAACCTTCTGGTGTAATATCTAGAGTAGGAACTTCTTGTACCTCTAGTTTCGTCAGAAATAGCTTTTGATTCTCTACATCCAAGTTCTCTATATCACTAACAAAACTCCCATCAAATGAATTATTCTTAAAGAAATTAATATCTTCTAGATCTCCAATATGAGATTCATTTACATACTTTTGAGCTCCAAAATTTGAACTATAATAATCTATTACTCCCTCATCTCCTATCACATAAGTACTATTGTAAAACCTATTATCTAAATAATGATTATATGTTTCTGCTATCGCAACAGGTCCTAGAGCAAAAGATATTGATGAGAACGCTAGAAAGAAACTGAATAGAAAACTCGCTAGAATCTTTCCTGATCTAAGATAGTTCTTTGTTGCTATTTTTCTAACAGTTTTTACTTTTGTTAACAATGTATTAAATTCAAAGATACTTTTGTATGAACTCAATTTTCCTGATGAGATTTCGAAATCTTTCTCCTCAATGAATTTCAATATTGTATAATGTGATTTAATATATGATGCAACTAATATCGCTATGTTTGCTCCTAAAATTGGCATAAATCTGATGAAATTAAACAGATGACCAAAATTGAATGAATTGAATATTATTGCAAGTAGAACAAGAGATACTATTATTCCAAATAGAAGCATAATTACAGATGTTAATATTTGATTAAAGATGAAATAACTATATATCCACTTACTTTTCCCTCCCACATTCTTCATAATAGCAATATCATCCTTTTGACTCATAAATTTCAAGTCAATTGATCTTGCTGTAACAATCGCTCCAATAACAATACTCACCACAATAAACAAAATACCCATTATTACATATGATTTATAGAAGACACTGTTTACTGACCAATTTAGAAATGGTTTTACTATAGAGAATATTGCTATACCTATTGATATTGCTGAATATGTGACTATTTGACTAATGAATGAAAACATAGATGCTAAGAATGAACGTTTGAAACTAATCCAAGCGAACTTCATTTGACCTATCATAATATCAACTTCTCGTCTTTTTATTCTTCAAAATCTGTTAATTCTTCTTCCATAATCATATTTTCCCTTCCTCTTTCGAGAGAGTCTATTGGACGATATTCGATTTCTTCTCCTTTTCTTCTCTCGTTATGCTCCTCTTCTAGCTTAACTTGTTTTTCTCCTACTCTGTACACTAATGTAGCAATTTCCTCCATTTTTTGATCGTGGGAAGCAACAATTATTGTAATATCTGTTGTTAAGAAGAGCTCTTCTATCATACTACAAAGCTCATTAGCAGATTCTCTATCAAGATTACCAGTTGGTTCATCCAAAATAAGAATATGTGGATCATTTGATAATGCTCTAGCAATCGCAACTCTCTTCTTCTCCCCTCCACTAAGTTGTGCAGGAAAGCTATCTTTTCTATGATTTATTCCAAGCTTTTCTAATAGTAAATCGATTTTTTCTTCCTTTCCTTCAGTTTCATAACCGCATAGTTCCTGAAAGAGGATTATATTCTCTTTTACAGTTAAAGTAGACACAAGGTTATTTTCCTGAAAGACTAAACCAAAATAATTCGATCTGAAATCTGATTTCTCCTTCTCTGGTATTAAGTCAATGTATAATCCTGCTACTTGTATCTCACCTTCATCTGGAAGTAGTAATCCTGTGAGGAGATTGAGTAGGGTTGTTTTTCCACTACCACTTGGACCATAAAGAAGTACAAGCTCATTTCTACTAATGTCTAGATTAACTTCTTCGAAGATCACTACATCTTCCCAAAACAATTGAAACTTCTTCGAAACCTTATCAAATCTCACTATTTGGTCCATTTAAAACAACCACAAAATATTCAATGTTAAACCTTTATGAAGATATTCATTTTGAGAAGAAATAGAAAAAGTAGCGAAGTTTCGAAATGAGACTTTCATTCAAGGCTCTATACCATAAGTCTAGTCCCACACGAGAAAACTTCGCTGATATAATATAATTGTTAGATAATATAAATACATCCTTGAAAGATATTTAAGAAGAATCAATAATGCTTCTTCTATCACACTGTGCTAAAATCTATGTTTACATTGATAATATTTAGAGTCAAATGAAATGTTTCTGGAGCAATAGGGTAAACTATATTTTGCGAGAAACCAATTGATGAAGCTGCTATACTGAGATCATCATTTCTTAATCCTAAGTCATAAACCGATGTAGTTTGGCTTTCCTTAGTGATCATGATCTTACTAGCTGTGTTAATTATTGGGAAATATTCACCTTGTCCTTCAACAGTTCTAGTTGTTTTTAGATTAAAAATCATAAAATTGATTTCAACTTCTGTGTCAGTTATTTTTTCTATATTCATGTAAGCACCATAGAATAGTTTCAACACTTTATATCCATTAAATGACTGGTGGCCAATATTTGTGATTTGTGTAGTTCTGTTAATGGAATAAACTAACAGAATTGGACTTCCGAATACGTATATTAGACCTCCAGATCCTTTAAAATTACCTTCTAGTCTATAATGGACTTCACCTGGAGAATATGTATAGTTTAGTAATTGTTCTCCACCTGAAGTAATTATCAAATAGTTGTCTCTTTCTTCTGTCAAATCAAGAATGCCGCTATCTACATTGTATCTAATTACACTTGATGAATTATCAGGAGCTGAAATTAGTTTTTTGATTTCTGAATCAAATGATAGGAAAGAATTTGTTGCTGTAATCATATCACTTTCTGTTTGAAATCGTTCTAGAGAAGGAACTATCTGTGAAAAAGCTAAACCTAAAGCACTAACCATTATTGTAAATATTACCAGAGTAGAAATAATATTTGATACTCCTCGCTTTGATTTGACAAGTTTCTTCATGTAAGAATATTTTATCCTTAGTCTTCTTTAATTTTATGGAACTTCTCACTATGAAATTTCATCAATCTTCTAGTTCAGAAATGGTTAATGTTACTTTTTCACCTTCTATTTCTACTAAGGAGTTGTCAGCCAGTATTGGCATCACTCTATTCTTCAAAGTTACAGCAGGTATTGTTGTTTCTTTGTGAAGACTCTTGAAAGTCGATTGATGATTTGACGACGATGCTAATGCAACAAGTACATCAATGTTTTCCTTTTGACTTGGAATCCATTTCGAAATTACTTTAATTGTGAAGATATAGCCTTCTTGTTGGAGTTTTAGTTTCTTAATTTGTTCTTCAAAAGAAATATTTCTATCTTCTAGGGGTGAGAGTTCATTAACTTTGGTTTGCAGTAATCTACTTCTTTCTTTGAAAGTATCTAATTCACTTGTAATTTCTTTAACTTGTGAATGAATAGATGTTAAATTCTCTTCTGAATCCTGAAACATACTAAGTTTTTCCTTAAGATCATCTATTTGATCTTCGTTCCTTCTTACTTCAGCGTCAATTATCTGGTCAATTCGTTTTAGTAGTTCTCTTATTTCTTCAAGCATTAATTGATGTGAAGATATTTGAGTTAAAAAGATTATTAACAAAATATCTTGTATTAAGTGGGAATTATTAATGTATTATTTATGTAATATCTGTTTCTCTCTTTATTCATGATATTGTTATAAAACCTTCCGATATTGAATTAGAAACATTTTACATTGTCACAGTAGTTACTGATTGAAATTACATTATGAAGAAACAGTTTTTCCATAACAGACCTACCTGGATATTCATAGTTTTCTAATCGTAATGATCTTAATCTTTCGCAAAAATAACATTCACATTTGGTTAGAACTTCTTCGCTGAATCTATATTTGATAAGGTTATCATCAACAAAATATAATTCTGCAGTTAAAGCTCTTGCAATAGTGCTATCAAAAGAATCAATATTTGCACATCTTCCATAACATTTGATTTGACTTAGGTTAACTATACCGAAAGCATGTAGGAAATTTTCTTTTGCGATCTCTCTAGAATATTTGATTGTGTCACAATACAAATTATTCTTTTTTTTAATTGGTATGAGTCCTCCTCTTGCAAATATTGAAATTCCATTTTCTTTCTCAAATTCATACAACTCATCCATTATATCATTAGTAACTCCTTGAATGACTCCTACAACATTACTCTTTGGAAAGCGGTCTAGAGTTTGAATTATATTTTTCTTCATCCTTTCCACTTTCTGTTTTACCACCTTATCTGAGTCTTTTGGGAGAATTATCTCATCAGGAGCTATCAATAAATCAGGATCCATTAATTCGTAAGCCTCAAGAACTTCTTCAATTGGTAAAGTAATTTTAGAATAATCTTGATTAAATGATTTTCCCTTAGCAAGTTTGAACCACTCAAGCATGAAGATTCCTGTATCGGCTAGAATTTTGGTATCCTTTGGAAAACCATTTTCCCTCATTAATTCTTTAAGTGTTAATGATTTACTATGTAAGTTATAGATGATTTTGTCATTCCTTAAAAGATCGTAAGCTGTTAGTAATATTGATTCAGTATAATCCCACCTTATGAAAATTGGGTCCCAAAACACTGGATTAGATAATAGATAGTGCTTTGGGACATATTTCATAACATCTCACACAGTTTAACTAATACACATTCTGTATTACCT
>MEHH01000009.1 GCA_001940755.1 Candidatus Heimdallarchaeota archaeon AB_125 | reverse complement strand
ATAAGAACAACGATGGGTACACTGGCATCAATCCTTCTAGCCCTTGTGATTTTCACTCTCTTATCCATCCAGTTATTTCAACTCGATGCGGACAAATTGGTTAAGGATACATCATCCTATGTAACCGTAGCGAGCAGGTCGATTTTGGATAAAGATTTTTGGGCAGGCGAAAGGCCGTTTACAATCCCACTCGTTTACAAACTACTGGGCTTAACGGAAGGAATGAGCAGTAACCAACAAAGTATAGCTGTGGTAACCCGATTCCAACTGGTGTTAAAATCCATTCAGCTGTTTATGCTCAAAATCCAGTGAGAGCAGGAGATTTAGCTTTACTGTATCTTCAAGAACAAGTAAAGGAAATAAGAGAAGCCGAAGTAATGGATGTTGATGAAGAAGCTTTCAGAGATGGTTTAGTTTCCGCACGATTATACGGTTATCTGAAAGTACCATTTGGAAAAAAATATTCACAAGGATTAAAAACTGGAAGTCCTCCAACCGAAAAATATTCTCAAGAAGCTATAGCTCAGAAGATTATCGATGAAATGGAGGAAGATTGTTTCTACATAATAGGACCTGGAACAACTACTAGAACAATCATGGAAAAATTGAAACTTGATTTCACTCTTTTAGGAGTAGATCTTCTTTATGGAAAGAAACTGATAGAAAGAGATCTAAACGAGAAGAAATTACTTGAAAATATAAAAGATAAGAAAACGAAAATAATTATTACTCCTATCGGGGGACAAGGTTTCTTATTTGGTAGAGGAAATCAACAATTAAGCCCAGAGGTAATTAATGAAGTTGGAAAAGAGAATATTATAGTAATAGCAACAAGTCATAAAATCAATTCATTAAATGGTTATCCGTTTTTAGTAGATTCAGGGGATAGTCAATTAGATCAGCATCTAAGTGGTTATATTATTGTTATTACTGGATATCATGAAAGTGTTGTTTACAGAGTAATTTCATGAAAAATAGCCTTCAACACCATGTCTTCTATGTTTTTATGAGTTTAAATACTAATTTCAGGTTAATATTATAAGATGTCCCGTTATGCAACGTTGCTTCTGCTGTTAAAACACATGGGATTTGTTAATGGGAGAGTACAGTTTCAAAAATTAATCTTCCTTTTGGAAAAAAATTATCATATTAAAACAGAATATGATTTTATTCCGTTCAAATTCGGTCCTTATTGCCAAGTCGTACAACAAGATATTCAACACCTTATAGACTATGGGTACATCGAACACGAAGAAGTCGAAAAGACAAGTGCAGAAGTTTTCCACCGTTACCAAATTACAGAATATGGAGAACAATATCTGCTAGAAAATGACTTTGGAGAAATATATGACCAAGTTATTCAAGATCTTTGTTATGATTTCAAAAATTACAGTTTAAGACAGTTAATAGAATATGTGTATGAGAATTATCCTGAATATACAACTCATTCCCAAATCAAAGAAGAATATTTAAATCTTAAACCAAAACAAGAAGATTTCACATCTGCAGATACACTTCTTGAGAGGAAACCAATTATTACTCCTTCATTTGTTAAATGGTTAGATGAGGAGATTAAAGAGACTACAAAAAGATTGGAAGTTTCAGATGTTCCTACTGAGGAAAAAGCAGATGAGCTTCTTATAGATGATTTGGTCATTGAAATGCTCGATATTGCTTATGAGGACGTTGCAACAAAAGCACAAGAAATATCTACAAAAATAATGTTAGAAAGTTATGGTGAATCAGGGGACATCAATAACAAGATATATTTCATTTTAGAAATTCTTGAAAACTTACTTAGTACTCTCCAAGAAAAAGACATTATTGGGATTTACACGGAGTTTTCAAATACTAAAACCAATATTCAAATGCTAGATGAATTAATTGCATTGCATAGAACATCTTTGAAATCAGACCTTGTAAGACTTTTATTCGAATTTATTGAAGATGTTGGATTTTTCTTAGATAGTATTGATAGAATAATTTCACTTTAAATAAAAAATAGAAAAAAGAAGAATGTTAGTTCTTCAATGTAGCGTGAGCTGCGGCAAGGCGAGCTATTGGTACTCTAAATGGACTACAGGAAACATAGTCTAAACCAATTCTATAACAGAAATCAATAGATTGTGGATCCCCACCCTGTTCACCGCAAATTCCACATTCTAGATCTGAATTTACTTCTTTTCCTTCATCTACAGTCATCTTCATCAGACGACCTACACCTGTTTCTTCAATTGAAACAAATGGATCTGATTCAAGAATACCCATTTCCATATATTTTGAAATGAATGGGCCAGCATCATCTCTACTAAAACCAAGTGTCATTTGATGAAGGTCGTTTGTACCAAAACTGAAAAACTGTGCTCCCTGATCTCCGCCAGCAATCTCTTTACTTGTTAGAGATGCCCTTGGAACTTCTATCATTGTTCCAACAAGGTATTTGAAATCAATACTTTCTTCGAGCATTACTTCTTTAGCCACACGATCAATAATTACTCTCTGATTAAGAAATTCTTTCTCAAATCCAACAAGAGGAACCATTACTTCAGGATAGACTGGTTTACCACTCTTAAGAATTTTAGCAGATGCTTTGAATATTGCACGTGCTTGCATTTCAGTTACAACAGGCATTGTGATACCAAGTCTACAACCTCTTAAACCGAGCATTGGATTTTGTTCTTTCATTTCACGAACAACATCTAACATCTCTATCTGCTCTTTCAAATCTTCATCGGTTTTTCCTTGTAGTTTTCCTTCGTAAATTTCAATCAATAGTTCTTCTTCACTTGGTAAGAACTCATGAAGTGGTGGGTCAATCAATCGAATGATTACAGGAAGACCGTCTGATACATCAAAAATACCTTCGAAATCCTTTTGTTGAACAGGTTCAAGTTGATCAACATAGTGTTTACGGTCTTCATCTGTTTTAGCTAAAATCATACCTCTTACCAAATCTAGATTATCAAAGAACATGTGTTCTGTTCGACATAACCCAATACCTTTAGCACCAAATTCAAGTGCTTTTTTGAACTGATCTGGTTTATCTGCATTTGCTCTTACACCAATCTTTGCTGTTTGATCACACCAATCCAAAATAGTGATTATTGATTCAGGTAATTCAGCAGGACGGGTTGGGAGTTTATCTGCATAAATTGAGCCATCTTCTCCATCTATAGTAACCCAATCTCCTTCTTTTACTATTATGTCATTTGCACTAAGTTCTCGTTTTTCTATATCAACAGAAATTCCACCTTTTTCACTGCCTACAATACAAGCTTTACCTATTTGTCTGGCAACAATGGCTGCATGGCTAGTTAAACCACCTTTCATGGTTAAGATACCCTTGCTTGCAGCCATTCCATGGAAGTCTTCAGGAGTTGTTTCAACTCTTACCAAAATCACATCTTCACCCTGATCAGCTATTTCTTGTGCTTTGTCAGCATCAAATATAGCTTTACCAGTTGCAGCAGCAGCACCTGCAGCTAATCCAGCTCCAAGAAACTTATCTTTTAGATTTTCTTTGATTTGTTTAATAGGTGCATTGGCATCTATTTTACCCCAATCCACAGATGGGAACAAAGCATTCTCTACATCACTTGGCTCTATCCTAAGAATTGCTTCCTCCTTACTAATGACTCCTTCTTGAACTAAATCATAAGCAATTTGACCTGCAGCAATACCTGTCCTCTTACCATTTCTTGTTTGAAGCATGTAGAGTTTTCCTTGCTGAATTGTAAACTCCATATCTTGCATATCGCGATATCTATTTTCTAATAAAAGAGAGATTTCATCCAGTTCATTGTATAATTCAGGCATTATTGCTTTGAGATTTTCAATTGGTTCAGGGGTTCGAATTCCAGCTACAACATCTTCTCCTTGTGCATTTACTAAATATTCACCGTAGAGTTTTTTCTCTCCATCTGATGGATTACGTGTAAATGTAACTCCAGTTGCTGAGGTTTCTCCGAGATTACCATAAACCATTGTCATAACATTTACTGCAGTACCTAAATCATGTGGAATACCTTGATGATTTCTATAATCTATAGCTCTTCTTGTATTCCAACTTCTGAAAACTGCTCGTATGGCATCATCTAGTTGTTTCCTTGGATCTTGAGGGAATTCCTCTCCCATGTGTTCCTTGTAAATTACTTTGTACTTCTGTATTAATTTCTTCAGCTCATCTGCAGGTATTTCAGTATCATTTTCTATACCTAGTTCTTGTTTGAGCTTCTCTAATTCTTTTTCGAAATACTCTTTACTTACACCCTTTACAACATCTGCATACATATACATGAATCGTCTATAAGAATCATAAGCAAATCTTGGATCGTTAGATACTCTAGCTAATCCTTCAACAGAAGCATCATTTAGACCCAGATTTAGAACTGTATCCATCATACCAGGCATTGAAATTCTCGCTCCAGATCGAACTGATACAAGAAGTGGATCTTCATTGTCTCCCAGTTTCTTACCCATAAGATTCTCTAAAGCAGTTAATGCCTCTTCTACTTCTTCCTTCAATCCTTGAGGGTAGTCCTCATTATTAGCTAGATAATGAAGACAAGCTTGAGTAGAAACGACAAATCCTGGGGGTATTGGTAAACCTAATGATGTCATTTCTGATAAATTAGCACCTTTACCACCAAGTAAGTTCTTCATATCTGCGCTACCTTCGCAGATTTCTTTATTGAAAAATTTGTAAACATATTTTTCTGTCATTGAATTGACACCTTCGACTTTAACTTCTAATGTTCACATTTTTAAGCTTATCATTTATCAAAATTTCCCTCAGAAGACAAAATTTAACAAATATCTAGTATAAACAAAGATGTGAAAAACAAACTAATTATCCTTACAAATGATGATGGAATAAAATCCTCAGGGCTAAATGCTTTAAGATCTGAACTAAGTCAAATCGCAGATGTTGTATGTTTTGCTCCTGCTGAGGCTAGTTCAGCGACTTCAAAAGCTCTAACTTTTCATAAACCAATTACCTACTCTACCATAGCTTATGATGATGGCACAATAGGATATAGTACAACAGGTTCACCAGCTGATAACGTACTAGTTGGTTTTCATGTACTAAAAAGAAAACCCGATCTTGTTGTTAGTGGTATAAACTATGGGGATAATTCCTCAATACATTCTATTCTTACTAGTGGTACATGTGCTGCTGCATTTGAGGCGTATTTTCACAAAGTTCCTGCTATAGCTTTCTCTGCTGATCTTGCAGATGATTCACAGATGTTTATTCAGCGAGGTATCAATTTCGATAAAATGGCTAAAATCTCATCTGCAATTACCAATATTGTTCTAGAGTTGGAATGGCCAGAGGATTTAGCTTTTCTAAATGTTAATTATCCGCAACAGATTACTGAAGAAACTAAAGTGTTCATAACCTCACCAGCTCTTTACAAGTACAATAATTACATGATTGAAAAGAAAGATCCACGTAAGCTAACTTACTTCTGGTTATGGGGAGAAAAGAAGGAATCTTTTCCAGAAAATACAGATTCTTGGGCAGTTGTTAATCAAAACGGCATCAGTATTTCTCCTATTGGTTTAAATTTACATGATACTTCTGATTCTTCATTGAAACTAGTTACTATGTTACAACAACAGATTAAGGATAATATGCTTTATTGAATTTGATCGATAGGAACTTTATTCATCCCTTTAAATACTAATATCTTGATAAGAAAGTGATTGGTTTGGCCATAGAATCACGAGAATATCAGAATTTCATTGTTGATAAGATAGCATCATTAATTGAAGCAAATCACAGTGTTATTCTAGAGTTAGATTGTGGTATGGGGAAGCGAGTTTTAATGTACCGTCTTCTTACGGAAATTTTCAAGAAGCAAAAAGTTGTTGTTTTTCTGCAAACCCACTCATCATTAGAAGAAACTGCCAAATATATTGAACAGGAATATGGTGGAATAGAGGGATTAGGCGTAATTAAAAGTGGTTCTAATTCTCAATATAGAAGATATCTCATCGAAAATAGTAGAGTGATTTTGTCCCTACCCATTGTTTTTCAAAATACACTTCAGAAATTTCCAGAGTTAAGTAGAAGTATTGACATTATTATAATTAATGAAGTCGATCAAATTGTAAAACGAGTATCTCATCGAAGAATCTTGTGTGTTCCTTGGAGCAGACTAATACCAAATCTAGAAAATGCTAAGATAGTGGGAATGAGCGGTACCTTAAGAGATGATCATTTAGTCCTAGATGACAATCAACTGCACTTAAGAAATGAATTAAAAACACTTACTGAATTCATTCCTGATAGTGAAACTATCACCATTGATGATTTCATTGATACAGACATTAAGGAACACATACAAGAAACAGAAGTCATTATTCACCCCATAAAAGATGAAAAAACGGCAAATATTATTAATTTATTAACTGGAAAAATTGAAGAAATTAAGGATCAAATTATTCAGGATGTGGATGAAACATCACCTAAAGATGTTAACAAATTACAAGAAAACTTCTACCATAACCTTCCTTTACTCTCAGTTGAAACTGAGCTTGTTGAAAAGCTAAACAGACTTCTTCTTCTCAGAAAATATGTTTATTCTATGCCTGCTCACACTTATCGAAACTACTTGATAAGATATGGAATTGAAAAAAATGAATTAGATAATCTACCTGAAGTTAGTGGTAAGGAACTAGAAGCAGTAAAAATTGCAAAAGAGCATCATAAAACCACAATTCTTTGTTCTTTTCTTTCTACAGTAGAAACTCTATCACAGCTCCTAACTAAAGAAGGATTTGAAATTTTCAATATAACAGGTAAAATCAAGAATAAGGGTGATATTCTTGAAAATTTTAAATCAACAAATAAACAATCTGCTCTTGTCATGTCACCTGTTGGAGAGAGAGATATAGACATTCCTCACACTGAAATAATAATTGTCTATGACCTAGTAAATTCTCCAAAGACGGTCTACCAGAAGATGAGAAGAGGTCGAGGAGGCAAGGTTGTTCTTCTATTCTATGATGATACCTCAGAAAAAACGAAGGTTAAAAGGGTTGTTGATAAAATCGCTGTTCGTTATCCTTGGTCACTAATATTCTTTGTTAAGAACAAGAATAAATAGACAATTGCTGGTCTTGATTCATAAGCTTTTTAATATATCATAAAACCCTCATAATGCGAGGACGTTAGTTTTTATTTGGTGTATAGGTGTTCATATGGCCAAGAAAAAAGGTAAAGCAGATGCTAATAGTAGGTGGATACTAGTTAATTCAATGTTTGATGAATTAGGATTAGTTCGCCAACATTTAGATTCTTATAATGATTTCATTGAAAAAGGTCTTCAATCTGTAATTGAAGAAATCAAAGTTATTGAACCGGAAGATTCTGAATTTTATGTGAAACTTGAAAAAGTTGAGGTAGAAGAACCAACAATTAGAGAAGCAGATGGTTCTCAAAGTACAATATACCCAATGGAAGCAAGAATTAGAAATCTAACTTATGCTTCAAGGTTAAATCTTCACATGAAACCAATTAGAAAAGGTGGAGAAGATGGTGTTGAAATTCCATTAGAACCCATAAGTGTCTTTATTGGTTATCTTCCCGTGATGTTAAAATCTAAGAAGTGCCAATTATACAATCAATCTCCAGAATCTCTTGTTAAGCTTGGAGAGGATCCTAGAGATCCAGGTGGTTATTTCTTAGTTAATGGAAGTGAAAGAGTAATAGTCACACAAGAAGATTTGGCTCCAAATCGAATTTTAATTGAAAAATCAACAAGTAAAGGAAATGTAACTAGTGAAGCTAAGGTTTTCAGCGTAATTCATGGTTTTAGAGCACCAGTTACAGTTGAACATACTAATGATGGTCAATTAAGAGTTAGTTTTCCAAGTATGCCTAGAAAAATATCACTTATCTTGTTAATGAGAGCATTATGTATTGAAAGAGACGATATGATTGCAATGGCAATAAGTCCTACTCCAAAATTACGCGCTAGAGTAATGTCAATTTTAATGCGTGAATCTTCAGAAATTGATACTACTGAAGAATCTCTAGATTATATTGGTAAGAGAGTAGCTGTTGGACAAACCAAAGAATACCGTATCAACAGAGCCATGCAAGTTTTAGATAAATATCTACTACCTCATCTTGGAAGTGATAAAGAATCACGATTAAAGAAAGCATTCTTCTTAGCAAGAATGGCTCAAAGACTTCTTGAGTTAGAAGCTGGTATCAGACCTGAAGATGATAAAGATCATTATGCAAATAAAAGATTGAAACTAGCAGGAGATCTTATTTTGATGCTCTATCGTGTTGCATTTCATGCTCTTTGTAGAGACATTAAATATCAGCTTGAAAGAGTTACAGTCAGAGGTCGTAAACCAAATCTCAAAACCGCTGTCCGCGCAGATTTAATAACAGAAAGACTTCGTCATGCATTAGCAACTGGAAATTGGACTGGAGGAAAATCTGGAGTAAGTCAACTTCTAGATAGGACAAACTATATGTCAGCTTTAAGCCATTTACGAAGAGTAGTAAGTCCTCTGAGTAGGAGTCAACCTCATTTCGAGGCAAGAGATTTGCATCCAACTCATTTTGGCAAAATATGTCCAAATGAAACACCAGAGGGACCAAATTGTGGTTTAGTAAAGAATCTTGCACTTCAAGCATACATCAGTGTTGATTTGAATAGTAAAGATGTCGAGAAAAAACTTGTTCAAGATTTAGGATTAAATAAGATTCAACCTACAGATTTAGTAGAATCTACTTCTGTTCTCGCAAAACAAGTTGCTGATCCAAAATACTGTAAAGTTTTCTTAAATGGAAGTTTCTTAGGAGTAATTCAAGATGGGATAGACTTCAAAGCAAAAATAATTGAAAAACGAAGATTAGGAGAACTTGATCACAAAGGAAATATTTCCTATTATGAGGAGACCAATGAAATAATGGTTAATTGTGATGCAGGTAGAGTACGTCGTCCTCTTATCATTGTCAAAGAGGGAGCACCACAACTTACCAAGGAAATGTACTCCTGGATTAAGAGCGGAAAATGGACATGGAGCGATCTAATTCGAAATCAAATTGTTGAATACGTTGATGCAGAAGAAGAAGAAAATCTCTATATCGCCATTGATGAAGATGCTTTAAATCCAGATATTACTCACATGGAAATAACTCCAAGTACTATTCTTGGAATATGTGCCTCATTAATTCCATTTCCAGAACACAACCGTTCTGACCGTAATGTCTATGAAGCAGGAATGGCAAAGCAAGCACTAGGAATTTATGCAGCCAATTTTAAAAATCGTATGGATACCAGAGCACATGTCTTGCATTATCCACAAAAACCTCTAGTTAAAACTCATGGTATGGACTCTATAGGTTTTGAGAACCGTCCTGCAGGACAAAACTTCATTGTTGCAGTATTATCATATGAAGGATACAATATGGAAGATGCTCTTCTAATAAATAAAGCTGCTATTGAAAGAGGTTTAGGAAGAAGTACTTTTTATCGAACCTATGATGCAGAAGAAAGAAAATATCCAAACGGTCAAGAGGATACATTTGAAATTCCTGATGATACAGTTAGAGGATACAAAGATGAATCTCAATATGTCCATCTAGGAGAGGATGGAATCATAGAGCCAGAAATTTCTGTTGAGGGTAGTAGAGGAGAGGTATTAATCGGCAGAACTAGCCCTCCAAGATTTTTAGAGGAATATACAGAATTTGATGTTCCTCCTCAGAACAGAAGAGAAACTAGTAAAGCTATGAGACATGGTGAGAGCGGATTATCTGATATTGTAATTCTAACTGATACAAATGAAGGAAATAGACTTGTGAAAGTTAAAGTTAGATCAGAGAGAATTCCTGAAATAGGAGATAAATTTGCTTCAAGACATGGACAAAAAGGTGTTATTGGATTGATTATTCCTCAAGAAGATATGCCATTCACAGAATCAGGTGTTGTTCCTGATATAATCATAAATCCTCATGCTGTTCCTTCAAGAATGACAATAGGAATGTTGATGGAATTAATAGCTGGTAAGGTTTCAGCTTACGCAGGAGAAGCAATTTATGGTACAGCATTCAGTAAAACTAGTCTAACAGACTTACATAATACATTAAAAACACAAGGTATGCACCCTCTTGGGAGAGAAGTAATGTATGATGGTAAAACTGGTAAAAGATTAGAAGGAACAATTTTTGTAGGATCTCAATTCTATCAAAAACTTCACCATCTTGTTCAAGATAAAATCCATGCTAGAGCTCGTGGTCCAATTCAAATGCTTACAAGGCAACCAACTGAAGGAAGAGCTAGAGAAGGAGGATTAAGGTTTGGTGAAATGGAAAGAGACTGTCTTATAGGGCACGGAACATCTATTTTACTTAAAGAAAGATTACTTGATGAGTCTGATAAAACTGATGCTTTAATCTGCTCAAAGTGTGGTTTCCTAGCCATGTATGACAGAAATAGAGATAGGTATCATTGTCCTATTTGTAAAGAAGAAACTACTGTTGCAAGAGTAATTATCAGTTATGCTTTCAAACTACTATTACAAGAATTAATGAGTTTGGGAATTGCACCACACATAGAACTTGAAGATATTGCGTAGCAATCTCTTTCATTTTATTATTTTTAAAATCATCCTGAAATTTTGGCTTTTATTAGCTTATCATAATCCTCGTTGGAGATTTTCTTTAGATTATAATTTTGTAACTCTTCTCCAATAATTTTAGCTAATAGATGATAACATAGTGTTTTTTCTCCTCTTCTTAAAACTCTAATCTGAAAATCCTTGCATTCACAATAATTATTATCTATCAGAATATAATTACCACTGGATCCTTCAACTTCCCAGATAGCGACTCTTTCATTTAGAATTAATTTTATTAATTTATTCTCCCGTAAGGTCTTCACAGCCTTTTCTCCCCGAGATTCAAAAGATGAGATTATTTCATTTTCTGCAATTTCAGACATTGTTCCCTCTGCTTTAATTAGCTTAAGTAATTTGCTTAGTTTTTCATTATCTGATATTGATGAATCTAACATTTATTATTATCTCCAATACTTTGTACATCAATATTGTACTTTAATTTTTTCTAGAAATTTGATTACAAAATAAGAATTTGGGAAAATCTGAACATTATTGTTTAATCATAACATCAACGATATCAAATTGACGAAGAACCAGATTTTTCACTTTGTTAATGTTTTTTCCATTTCTTCCGATAGCTCTTCCCTTGTCTTTATTATCAACTTCAACAGTTGCAGCTTTTCCATTTTTTCTATCTAGAAAAACAATTTCTCTTATGATAATGGGTAAGAAACAGTTTTTTATGAATTTAGCAGGATCTGATGAATGTTCAATGATTTCTACGTCTTTTGAAATCATTTCTTTTAACTTGTTTATATTCATCCCTCTCTTTCCGATTGCTAATCCAGCTTGTCCCTCAGAAACAACGAAGACAACTTTATTATCATCATCATCAACAATACAATCTTTTATAGTGACGTTAACAATTCCTTGAAGGATAGTTATATACTGCATTTCTGTTTGTGATAGTTTAACTGATGGCATTTTATTTCATCCATATTGAGAAGTCATTTTTTTTGTATTTTTTGACATGATTTTGTATCGAAAGACTTCATTCGTCTTTCATTGCGATTCAAGTAATCTTTATAGTTTAGATGTTTAAAAGTCTATTTAAACATAAGTTGGGATACTCTTCTACACAAATCACTAGTATTTATTTCTTTTTAATTGCCTTGAGTATATCACTATCTCCCATTTCATAGATGGTTAAAGCTGCAACAAAGTGTGGTCTCCCACAAATTGCACCCAAATCTAATGATGAACCTGTGAATTCTAAAATTGGTATTTCAGAAAGATTTGCATATCTATATACATCGTCTCTAATATCTTGAGGGGCGTTGTTTGATAATATTACTATTTTAGCTTGTTTGTTCAATAGTGCGACTTTTGCAGAGTCTGCACCATAAGAAACTTTTCCAGTATCTACTGCTATTCTAATGCTTCGGTTAAGGTCCATAAATCAATCACCGTTTATTGCTTGAGCTCTCTTTCTACTCAAATTATTAAATATTTGCACTTTTGAGTTTTCTTTCTTTATACATTCAGCTTATATTTCAAATGCCCCAGAAAACAAAACATCCCAAGCTTTGCTCCAACGTTCAGGATGTGCCACATCTATCCAAAATACATTCTTAGGACAAAGATAAGCTTTCACTTTATTGTCATTAATCAAAAAAGGTAGTGTATCTCCTGAAATAGATTTTCCTTCTGACTCAGATAAATAATCTATAATCTCTGGTTCAAAAACATATATTCCAGTATTAATATAGCCACTTTGCTGCGATTTTGTTGGAGGTTCTTCAAATCTTATTACTTGTTTGTTAATCACATCATCTATGTAGAACACTCCGTAATCAGAGAAAAGTCCTTTATCTGCAGTTTTTCCCATTGCTTGATAATAGTCGTTTACTCCTATTCCACAAACAGTAGCAATTGTATCCTTTTTGTGACTTTTATGATAATCAATTAAACTTACCAGATTTATATCAGTTAGAATGTCAGAGTTCATAACAACAAAAGTATCAGAAACAAGATTTCGAGCATTATATATGGCTCCTGCCGTATCTAGATTTGTAGCTTCACTCACGTAACTAATATCAACCCCATTCCAATTTTGACCAAAGTGTTTCATAATTCTGCTACCTAATTTTCCTATCAACAAAACTACATCGGTTATCCCACTTTTAGCAATTAAATCAAGATTGTATTCTAGTAAGGGTCTATATCCTACTGGAATCATTGCTTTTGGAATAGTTTCTGTTAATGGTTTAAGACGAGCTCCTTCACCACCAGCTAAAATTAGAACTTTGTTTTTCCTTAACTCAAATTCCTTTTCTATTAATCTGATTAAGAAATCCTTTATTGATCCAGCTCCTTTCTTATCTTGGATAGCGTTCCATATTCTTTCTGGAAATTCAACAGTAAATTTATGAACCATCTTCTGTCACCTTCATAGCAAACACTCTATGTAGCTCTTTTATTTTATCTTTCTTTTTTAGTTTTCCCCAAAGATATTCACTCAAAGTTGAAGGATACTTTTATAATGAGTGGATTTTTCTATTTCTCAAATTTAATTATATGAACTAAGAAAAATAGGTGAAACAGCTGTCTAACAGGATTTCCATCACTAAACATGCACTTGATCGACTAAAGAAACATCAAGAAATAGCGGATAAATATAATTTAAGCATTGATCAAATTCTTGATCTTAGTTTAGGTGATAACTTATTTGTTCCTCCCTCACAAGTTCAGAAGATTATAACAAACACAATTAAATCAATAGATCCAAGAGACAGCTACCCTATAGATTATTATTCTTTCATAGAAGAAATTTCACGTTTTGCTGGTGTTGAAGCATCAGCAATTTATCCAGGAGTAACTCATACTCAACTTCTACAAAGAATCATTTCAATTACAACAAAGAGAAAAAGCGATATTGTCGTATTATCACCTGATAAAGGAATTTATGATGAAATAGCCCAGAACCAGAAGCTCAATGTTCACAAAGTTAGTTTGTTGGATAATTTTGAATTAGATGTGAATGCAATAATAGAACTAACCGAAGAAATATCACCAAAAGCAATTGTTTTTTCCTCACCGCACTATCCTACAGCAAATCAATTTAACGAAGGAGATGTTCTTACACTAGCAAGAGAACTCAAGATACCTATTGTTGTAGATGAATCTTATGTTGAATTTGGAAAATATAGTTTGATAAACCAAGTTAAGCACTTTGATAACTTAACAGTTATTCGATCTTATGCAAAAGCATGGGGACTAGGTGCTACTTCTTCTGCATATCTTGTATCGGATTCAAAGTATATTAATCTATTAAAGGAGAAATATATTCTGGAAGAAATTCCACCTATACATATTTTAGCAACAATTCATATCCTACAAACGCCGTATAAATTTGTTGAATTGATAAACAACTTCATTGTTGAAAGAAAGAGAGTAATAGAGCATCTGAAGATGCTTAGTGGTTTAACTGTTTTCAAAACAGATGCCAATTTTCTTTTTATTCGATACAAGAATAAGGTAAATAATCTTTATGAACAGCTTTGTAGTAAAGGAATCATCGTTAAAACATTCAGCGAGAGTCATTCCTTTATGGATAGAGAAAAATCTTTTCTTGTCACTTTAGGAGACACACCAACAAATGAAAGATTCATATTGGCTATAATAGAAGCTTTAGAAACCATGCTTTAAGAAAAACGACTTTGGTTTCTCATTTCTTTTTGAAATACCGTTTTGTAGAACTACCGCAATCAGGGCAGGAATCTAGTTTGTAAGTAAATTTACTTCTACACACAGTACACTTCCAGAAGTATTCACGTTGATGCTTTATTTTAAATTGAAAAGATTGAAATTTCACATTTAATTTCTTACAAACATTTTGAACAGCATTATCATCACTATAAACTACAGAATCAGGAAAATCTAGTGATAAAGCTAGTACATGAAGATCAATTTTAGATAACGCAGAGATGTCTCCTGTTTCCATTGCAATTTTACTAATTTTCTCAATTGATTCTGAAGATGGAGCAGTTTTTATTATCTTATCTTCTGCTTCTAATACTGTTAGAACCGATTTTGATTCAGATGACTTTAATTCATCCTCTAATAGTTCTGGAACAAGAAGAAGATCATTATCTTTTAGTTCATTTTCAAGCATAAATTGATGTATTATTGCAGTAGAATCAACTATGAAATAATTTAGCTTGTCTTTATCTTCATTCATCGATATCATCAGGATTGAATCGTAGAAGTTTTTCTCTAACTCTAGTTATGTAATTCTCAGAAAACCGGATAAATTTTATTTTTTCTTCCGATTTCTCGATTTCGATAGATTCCTTGTAACCAATCTTATAGTGCTCTTTTCCATCAATTACAACACTCCCATTCTTAGTTTTGCTTAGATTTGTTACCTTCAATTTAGAGTTTAATGGAAAAACCATGGGAACCACTCTTCTAGAAAAAGGGCAGATTGGAACTGTTATTATTGCTTCAACAGCTGGAACGATTAGTGACCCTCCAGCTGAAAGACCATATGCGCTTGAACCTATACTAGTAGCAACAATCAAACCATCGCCATCAAGAGTGTAAACATATTGATCATCTGCATATAATTTCAGACTTATTGATTGACCAATTTTATCTGCAGTTACAACAACATCATTGACTGCTGAAGTTGTTGAGGAGTTTTTTGAAGATATTTTAATGGTACTATAGCTTTCTACAAAACCTTCACCTTTTTCAAGTGACACAAATGCTTCATCAATTTCATCTGGATCAATTTCTGTAAGGAACCCCACTTTTCCACAGTTAATCCCAAAAATAGGAGCGTTTCTCCATAATTCATGGGTCTTAAGAATAGTACCATCTCCACCAAAAACGAAAACAATTGTGGGTTCTTCGTCAGTACATGCAAACTTTGGTTCCTTAATTTTCTCTGCAAGGAATATATCTAGAAATGAAGTATATCCCTTTTCTAGTAATTTTTCATGAAAAGATAAAGCTAGTTCTATACTTCCTTTGTGTTTTGAACTTGTAATCAGAATACATGCGTCTTTATTCAAAAAACTCATTTCATATAAAAGAAAGAGCAGAAATTAAAAAAGGTTCGGTATTAACTTCTAGATTTCCTTAATTTGGCTATAAAAAACCCTAGAGTCTTATCTTGTCCCGGTATGAATCTTTGCACAGGTATAGGCTCTTCAGTATAAATAAAACCCCTTGTTGAAACTTTATATGCTTGATCAATAACTTCTAAACCAAATTCCAAGGCATGATTTACTACATCTTCATTTTCTTCTTTTGTTATTGTGCATGTTGAATAAACTAGTTCACCCTCTGGTTTCAGCAATTTATTACATGCAAAAAGAATAGCTTTCTGATAATCCGCAGATGATTCAATTATTTTTCTATTAACATCAAGTATTAATCTAGGCCTCAAACCAAGAGCTGTACAAGGAGGATCGACTAGTATTTTATCAAATTTAATATTCCATTTCTTACTTAATTCAATGATATTTCCTACAATTGTTTTGATATTCGTTATCTCAAATTTTTTTATTTTCTCGTTTAAACTGCGTAATCTTCTTTTAGATCTATCTACTGCAATTATCTTTCCACGATTCCTTGTTAGCTCACTCAAATGAATTGTTTTATTTCCTGGTGCTGCACAACAATCAAGTATCTTATCTCCAGGTTGGGGATCTAGATTTAAACCAGCTAAATAAGCAGGTATACTATGAAAATATACTGGAAATTCTTCCAATCCTAATTGAGGAATACTGGGGACTTTGTAAGGAGATTCTAAATTAGTTGCTGCTACTCCTTTTTTCATTGATAAGATTTTATTATGACTCATCAAAGCCTGTGCTTTAGCTACTGAAACATCGTTTTGGTTTTTTACAATTACCAAGTCATTTTCTTTTACTTTATTAGCACGTTTTATTCCTGGAACAAAAACATCAGATCCTTGATATATCATTTCTGCTGCTCTGTTATCTACAACAATTTCTTTCATTTTTTCAGAAAAATCCACATCGAATGGACCCTTTGGTTGTGTAACAATCAAGTTGGGAAAATCTGAGTGTTGGTATGCCTTGAAATCAAATTTTTCTATCTTTTCTATAATTGTTTCTGCTAGTTCTTGTTTCTGAAATATATGTAGTGTATATTCCTCCATTGGAGTACAAATAGCTTTTAAGTAATTTTTAGCTGTTTCCTTTCCCAAGAGCTCATCTAGATATTGCCTTAATTCTCCAGATATTAAAGGTAAAGGGGGAGAGGCTAGCATTGTTTTCAAATCTCTTTTCTCATTTCAATGAATGAAATTCTACTTTTCTATTTTCTAAATTAAGAATAGCTACTGTTGGATCTTCGTATAAATCAAATGTTTCTCCAGGATTAATTAGTAGTGTTTTATCTATTTTTTTCAAGAGTTTTTTATGAGTATGTCCTGTTATAATATAATCATAAGGTTTTTTTGAATAAATTAAGGAATTCAACATTAGCTCGTCTGTTCCATGATAGAGAGCAAATGTTTTACCTTCAATTTCAAACTCTCCAACTTCTTCATAAAAGAATCCTACCTCTTTCATCATTGAATTTATTACCTTAGTATCTCCTAGATTGTTACCAGTACATAAATAGAATTTTCCTTTAAAATCCTCAAATATCTTAACACAGAAAGGAGAAATTAAATCCCCTGCATGAATAATTACTTCAACTTCTTTTTCTTTAAATAATTCTAGAGCTTTCTGAATGTTTGGTCTATGATCATGACTATCACTCATGATTCCTATTTTCATCATTTTCACCTATTTTTTCTAAAAGGATTTAGTATTTTGGTGCGGGGAGGGAGATTCGAACTCCCGAACCACTAAGGACTAGAACCTGAATCTAGCGCCTTTGACCACTCGGCAATCCCCGCACTTAGTTTCAATTTTCTATCGTTTTCTTTCTAACAAGATATTTAAATCATTGTATCTTATGTCTTTTGTATTCAGAAGAAGCTGTGATTTTATGAGTTTAAGACCCTATCTTGATACACTCAAACAATCTAATTTACTTGTTGAAGTTCATGATAAAGTTAAGCTTGATTATGAGATTTCTGACTATCTTATATCAAACAACAATAAAGCTGTCTTGTTCTCCAATATTGAAGATTCAAGTTATCCCCTTATAGGCAATAGTCTTTCTTCTAGAGATCAACTTAAACTTGTTTTAAATGAGAAGAAGGATTATTACAAATTCTTTCAACAATCACTCCTCAACCCTCAACAACCTAAATTAGTTGAATCCAGTTTGACCTTTTCCAACAAAGAATCTGTCAACCTATCCAATCTTCCTATTCCCAAGTTCTTTCCTGCAGATGGTGGAAATTACCTTACTTCAGGTATCGTCATTGCACAATTTCCTGATACTAACGCACCCAACATGAGTATTCACAGAATTATGGTTCTTAATGATCACCAAGGAACCATTCGCATTGTTCCTAGAAATTTGCATAAAATATTCCATGAAAACAAAGAGAAGGGTTTGGATACTCCCATTGCGGTAGTTAATGGTTATCATCCTGTTCTTGCTTTAGCAGCTTCTTCTCCAACTCCTCCTGGTAAATCCGAACTTTCTATTGCTAACTCTCTTTTGCGAGGTGATCTTTCCGTTGTTCAATCTCCTAGGTATGGTATCCATGTTCCTTCTGATGTTGAATTTATTCTAGAGGGGAGAATCCTTGCTAACGAAGAGATAGCTGAAGGACCTTTTGTTGACATCACTGGTACTCCTGATGATGTTCGCTCCCAACCTATTGTTCAATTTGAGGATATTTTTTATCGTGATGACCCTATTTTCCAAACCATTCTTCCTGCTTATGATGAACACTTTATCCTTATGGGCTTTCCCCGCGAAGCAGAGATTCATAATCGTGTGAGTAAGGTTGTTCCTGAAGTTCATGGAGTCTATCTTACTCCTAGTGGTTGTGGTTGGTTAAGTGCTGTAATTTCTGTTACTACTCAATCCGATGTTGATGGTCAAAAAGTAGGTTTAACAGCTTTTGAGGCTCATCCTTCTCTTAAATGGGTCACTGTTGTTGATGACGATATTGACATCTGTGACAGTCAAGCTGTTGAATGGGCTAGGATCACCAGAGCCGGGGCCAACGACATAACTATTCTTGATAACATGCGAGGTTCTTCTCTTGATCCTTCCAGAAGAAGAGAGGACAATACTTCTATCAAAGTAATCATCGATGCAACTAAAAAAAGGGATAAAACTGGATATGATCGCGTCATACCCTTCTAATTTTTCTTAGAATAAAGGCTCTTCTAAGCTTTTTCCCTTTACTTCCACTGTATAATCATCTATTCTTTTCGCATTGGGTTTCTTTTCATTCCAGTCCGCAAATTCTTTTTTCTCATACTTTGTTCTTACTGTATATGGTCCTTCTATTACAAATGGTTCTATTTCCTTTATTTTCCCCATTGCTTCCTTCGCTTTCTCCTTTATCACTTCTCTAGCTTTCAGCGGTGTCAATGATAGTGTAGGTATTTTCCCCAACCTCTTTCTTGCTGGTTTCATTCCTTCTTTTACTATTGTTGTAACTATGTTCGGGATAAGTTTTTGTGCTTCTTCTGCTCCGTCTTTGTCTCCACTTATGAACACTGTTGGCACTCCATACGATCCTGCTAGTGCGCTATTCATTCCCACTTCTCCTACTTTTATCCCGTTTATTACCACTTCATCTATCCCTCCCCAGAAACTATGCGCCATCACTCCTTTCTCTACTCCTGCCATAGCATGCAATCCACACAGAAACAGACCATCATAGCTCTCATCTAGTCCTTCTGGTCCCCCATCTCCTGCTGCCATGACCAGTTTACATTCTGGATGTATTAGCTCTACATCTAGTCCTCCAGGAAAAGATCCATGTCCATCCCAAGCAACAATTTCCTTAGCTCCTCCTTCAATCGCCCCCTCTACAAGAGCATTAAGCTCCAAAGTAGCTAACTTTCTAGCCTGTTTATAGTATTCACCGTCAAAAGCTACAAAAGATTCAGCATCCCATACACATTGCAAGCGATGATCAACAACACCAGCAACGCCTTCTAAATCACAAACAATATAGATTTTCATATAATCACTCTAAGGTAAGAGAAGAGAGGAGGAGGGAAATAAAAGGGTAGGTGGAGAAAAGAATGAATACCAGAATGGATGAACAAGAAAAACACGCGACATAGGATGTGGGAATCTTACCACGTAAATTTATTTTTGTGTGGTAAGATTTTCATAAACTATGTTTTTGCAGTGTAGTGCGGTTGAAAAAAATATTTAAAGAAAACGCCTTGATGTTCTTCAGAGGATTAATTATGAATTTAATGAATGATATTACTAATTCTGATCCAGAAATAGCAGATATGCTTCTAAGAGAACTAAAACGTCAAGAAGAAGGTATAGAACTTATCCCTTCTGAAAATTACACTTATCGATCTGTTCTTCAGGCTATGGGGAGTGTTTTAACTAACAAATACTCTGAAGGTTACCCTAAGAAAAGATATTATGGTGGTAATGAAATTGTGGATGAAGTAGAGATTCTAGCTATAGAACGTGCTAAGAAGCTCTTTGGGGCTGAACATGTCAATGTTCAACCTTATTCTGGCTCCCCAGCTAATCAAGCTGTTTTCTTTGCTTTACTAAATCTAAAGGATAAATTCCTAGGTTTTAGTCTTACTTCAGGTGGCCATCTTACTCATGGGAGTCATGTGAATTTCTCTGGTAAGAACTATACTTGTGTTAGTTATGATGTTGATAAAGAGACAGAAATGCTAGATATGGCAGTTATTCATGAATTAGCTAAAAAGGAAAATCCTGAGATGATTATATCGGGTTTAACTGCATATCCTAGAAAAATAGACTTCAAAGCTTTCCAAGAAATTGCAGAAGAGGTTGATGCTTACCAACTTGCAGATATTTCTCACATTTCAGGTTTGGTTGTCGGTGGAGTACATGAAAATCCTGTTCCTTTTGCTGATGTTGTAACAACTACAACTCACAAAAGTCTTAGAGGACCACGTGGAGCAATCATAATGTGCAAGACCGAAGATAGACTACATGAAATACATCACCCTGAGAAGAAAACAAAAGCAGGAGTACCATTTACTCTAGCTCGATTAATAGATTCGGCAGTCTTTCCAGGTTTGCAAGGTGGTCCTCATGATCATTCTACTGCAGCAAGAGCTGTAGCCTTTGCAGAAGCTATGAAACCTGAGTTTAAAGTTTATGCCAAGCAAATCGTTAGTAATGCTAAAGTATTGGCAGATGAATTAATGGCTCTTGGAATTAAGCTAGTTACAAACGGAACAGACAACCATCTTATTCTCATTGATTTGCGTCCTGAAGATTTAACTGGTAAAGGAGGTCCAATTCAAACAGCATTGGATGAAGCAGGTATAACTCTAAACAAAAATACTGTTCCTTATGAACCTTCAAGTCCATTCCATCCTTCTGGTTTAAGACTTGGAACCCCAGCTATTACCTCTAGAGGAATGAAAGAATCAGAGATGAAAGTAATAGCGGAAGGTCTTGCAAAAGTTATAAAGGCAAAAGGAAGCTCTGAAGTAACCCACAAAGTTAAGGAAGATATCTTGGAACTTACAAAACACTTTCCACTGTATCCTGGTTTATCTATACTAAAATAATTTCATAAGGGTTCATTCCCTTACTATTTTTCATTTTTCTCTTCAAAAAGGAGTTGTTCTGTTTTCTGCATTATCTTCATTACAAGTTCATTTGATATTTCTTTCAAACTAATAGATAATAAAACCAATTTTCTAATTCGTGTAGCAAATCTTTCTCCTAGCATTCTCACAAAGTGCGCATCTGATGAACCTGTAACATAAAGTGTAGAAGCTTGCATGATATCAGTACCAGGAACAGAAATTGCTAAAGTTCCAAGTCTTGGAGTTTCATCGTAGATAAAAATAGATACTGCATTTTCCAAAAAAACTGCAGTTATATGATATTTTTGCCCATCTACTTCAAGTGAAGTGTTTAATGTAGGCTCTTCCATAGTTATTACCTATATGTTAGCTTCTTAATAGTTTTCTTGAACTAAATACAGGGATCTTTGTCTCCTTTTGCTTCATAATCTGCATAATATTCTCTCAGACAGTTTTGAAGATTAATGTCATCTTTAGCTTGCTTGAGCTCAAAAGCTAGGAGTAGATTACTTGCTAACATAGTCACAGTTGCTGGACCACTCCCACCAGGAACAGGAGATATGTATGCAACATCATCTTTTAAGTCGTCAAAATCTGTATCTCCCATCAGCTTACCGTCCTCGAAATTAACCCCTACATCAACAATAGCTACATCCTTTTTTACCATCCCTTTTTGGATGAGATGTGTTCTACCAACAGCTGCGATAATTATATCAGCATCCTTTGTATATTTTTCAAGTGGTTTTGATCTCGAATGACATATAGTTACTGTTGCATGTTCTCGAAGGAGAAGATGAGCAATAGGCTTTCCAATTATCATGCTTCTTCCAACTACAACAGCATGTTTACCGTGTATAGGTATTTGATAGTGTTTCAAAAGAGCAAGTGCTCCTAAAGCGGTTGCAGGAATTAAGTTGGGAGAGGATTTTGTCCAAGCATATACATTACCAGGAGATAAACCCTCAATATCTTTATCTGGAGATATACTTTCTATGATTTTATCTTCATCCATATGCTTAGGAAGAGGTAATTGAACAAGTATTCCATCAATACTATCATCATTATTCTGTTCATCTATAATATCTAGAAGTTCCTTTTCTGTTATTTCTTCAGGTAATTGAATAACGTATGAATCAACACAAATTTTAGCGAAAAACTTCTCCCTTATTCTTCGGTATGATTCTGAAGCTGGATCTTCACCCACTATAATGGTGGATATTTTGGGTACTTTGTTGTATTTTTCTTTGAAAACTTCACAACGAGGTGTTAGTACTTTATCAGTGTACTCTTGCGAAAACTTTCTTCCATCAATTATCATAAATATCACTGTAATTTCTTGTTTCACGTTCTTGTGTAATAATCTTCTAATGACTTAATAAATTATGAGTATTTACAGAATTCTTTACAGAACACCTAACACTACTAGAATGTGATTTCAGCTAAGAGCAAATGGTTTGTAATCAAAAGGTTTTTATCAAATACTAGAAGCCGTGGTGTAAGTCATGTGACTAGTGTAGAGATTCTACAATTTTTTGGGAGAAAAAAAGAATGAGCTCAGATAGCTATAAAACTATAAAGGGCATAAGATTCGGACTACTCAATCCCGACACAGTTCGCAAATTGTCTGTTGAACGTATTATTACTCCTGACACCTATGATGCTGATGGTACTCCTGTTACTTCTGGTTTAATGGATGGACTTCTAGGAACCATTGATCCTGGTCAAAGATGTAAAACTTGTGGAGCTAGGGTTGGCAGTTGTCCTGGCCATTTTGGACATATTGAACTTTCTCGTCCTGTTACTCACGTTGGTTTTAACAAACTTATTTATAAGGTCCTTAGAGCCACTTGTCGTGCTTGTCATCGTGTTCTCCTTGAACCACCTGAAATCGAGGAAATCATTAACAAAATGGATGAATATGAAGATCAATGGGGTGTTCCTGATTATGATCTTGTTGAAGAAGTGCTGAAAAAAGCAGCTAAGAAGACTGCATGTTTATATTGCAATGAGGAACAAAACAAAATCAGACTTGAAAAGCCAACTACTTATTTTGAAGAAGTAGAAACTGATACTGGTCAAAAACAAACCAACAAGCTGTCTCCTTTAGACATTCACAGTTGGTTCAAAGATATTACAAAAGAAGATTGTAGGCTTTTAGGAATCAATCCTCATTTTGCACGCCCTGAATGGATGATTCTTTGGGTTTTACCAGTACCTCCAGTAAGTGTTCGTCCAAGCATAACATTGGAAAATGGCATAAGATCCGAGGATGATCTTACACATAAGCTTGTAGATATTATTAGAATTAATCAGCGCTTACTTGAAAATCGAGAAGCTGGTGCTCCTCAATTGATTGTGGAAGATTTATGGGAATTATTACAATATCACGTTAGCACTTACTTTGATAACGAAATTAGTGGGATTCCCCCTGCAAGACATCGAAGTGGAAGAGCCTTAAGAACCATTACTCAGAGATTGAAAGGCAAAGAAGGACGTTTTAGAGCAAATCTTAGCGGTAAAAGAGTAGATTTCAGTGCAAGGACTGTTATTAGCCCAGATCCATTGCTTAGTATTAATGAAGTGGGTGTTCCTAAAGATATTTCTGAAATTCTCACTGTTCCTGAAAGAGTAACTGAATGGAATATTGAGGAAATGAAAGAACTTGTTATGAAAGGTCCTCGCAATTTCCCAGGTGTCAATTATATTATTCGACCCGATGGAAGAAGGGTTGACTTACGTTATGCTCGAAACCTACAAGCTGTTGCAGATTCTCTTCAACCTGAGTTTATTATTGAGAGACACCTTCGAGATGGAGATGTTGTTCTCTTCAATCGACAACCAAGCCTTCATAGAATGAGTATCATGGCACATGAAGTTAAAGTAGTTCCATACAAGACCTTTAGATTAACTTTACCTGTTTGTAGACCTTACAATGCAGATTTTGACGGAGATGAAATGAATCTTCATGTCCCTCAAAGTGAAGAGGCTCAAGCTGAAGCTAGAATTTTAATGAGAGTTCAAGAACAAATAAGTACTCCAAGATATGGTGGCCCCATTATTGGTGCTATTCAAGATTTTATTACAAGTGCGTATTTCTTAACTCGTAAAAACGCAATTTACTCAAAAAGTGAAGCTGCACAATTGATTACAGCTGCTGGATTAGAAAATCTTCCTAAAGCTGATGAGAAAGGACCGAAAGGAGTACCTATGTGGAATGGAAAAACATTATTTAGTGCTTTACTCCCGGACGATTTTAATTTTACTATGTTCAATAATTTATGTGAAAAACATGATACTTGTAAGAAAGTTAAGTGTTCTGTAGAAGGATATATTCTTATTAGAGATGGGATTTTAGTTTCTGGGATTATTGACAAGAAAGCTTTTGGTGCAGAAGTTCCAGATAGTGTGCTTCATCGTATTCTAAAAGAATATGGTGCCGATAGAACAAGAACATTTCTAGATAGTGTTACTCGAATGCTTATTACTAATATCACTTTGAGAGGTTTCAGTATGGGTGCAAGCGACATTGATATCCCTCCAGAAGCTGACAAACAAATTGGAGATATTCTGTCAACTGCTAAGAAGAGTGTTCTAAAAATTATCAAACAATATGAAAATGGAACCCTTGAACGTCAAGCGGGACGAACTGAGGAAGAAACATTAGAAGCTCGAATTATGGAAATACTCGCAAATGCAAGAACAGATTGTTCTAATGTAAGTGCAGAGTACTTAGACGACGATAATGAAGCTTTAATTATGGCACGAACTGGTGCTAGAGGAAACATGCTAAATCTAGGGCAGATGAGTGCTTGTGTAGGACAACAAGCAGTTCGTGGACAAAGAATTCAGAGAGGATATAAAGACAGAGTTCTTCCTTTCTTCAAACAAGGAGATCTTTCAGCTGAAGCTCATGGTTTTGTTGACAGTAGTTTCAGAACAGGATTAAATCCTATTGAATTCTTTATGCATGCAGCTGGTGGAAGGGAAGGACTTGTAGATACAGCTGTTCGTACTTCTCAAAGTGGTTACATGCAAAGAAGACTTGTAAATGCTTTACAGGATATCTCTTCCTGTTATGATAAAACAGTTCGAAATGCTGCAGGCGAGATTGTGCAATTCTTGTATGGAGAAGATAATGTAGATCCAGCTAAAAGTGATCATGGAAAAGCAGTTAATGTGTCTATTATTATTAGCAAAATCCTGGAAACTCATCCAGAAGAAGCAGGGGAGGAATAAAAATGGCACAACTTCTAACTAAAGATCAAATTAAAACACGATTAGAAATTTTTCATAAGAAAAAGCAAGTTCCTGATACTGTATATGATGAATTGAAGAGCGAATTAGAAGGGAAAAAACTAACCAAAAGTCAACTTGAACAAATTATCAAAGAAATTATCAACAGCTATGAATTTGCTCAAATTGATCCAGGAAGTGCAGTAGGTACTGTTGCAGCTCAATCTATTGGAGAACCAGGAACACAAATGACACTTCAAACATTTCATTATTCAGGTGTAGCTGAAATGTCTGTTTTAAGAGGGTTACCTCGTTTAATTGAAATTCTTGATGCTCGAAAGAATCCTAGCACACCAACAATGACCATCTATTTAGATGAAGTAACAGAAAAGAGTGAAAACCTAGCAAAACAAGTTGCTAGAAGAATAGAACTTACAACTGTTAACAAAGTCGCACAGAGTATAACTCATAGTTTCTCTGAAGGAACTGTGAGAATTAAGCTTGGTTCCGTTCTACTTGAAGACAAGGATACTGATGCTCAGACTGTTATGAAGAAAATTCAATTACGAAGAAAGGAGTGTAATGTTGAGATCGATGCAGAAGACAAAGAAATGATTATTATTACTCCACTTAAAGAGCTTAAATTCAGTGACCTTCCTAAACTTGCTGAAAAAGTACGAGAAATACCAATTAAAGGAGAAGTTCCTTGAACAAGGATTGACATTCGAAGGATTAAAAGATATGCAAGAATGCTTCACTAAATATAGATCTCCCTATCCTTCTAACAAAATGCGAATTCGAAGGTCTGAGGGTATCCCAAAGCAGTCAGAAACACTTTATTTTATGGGTTGTTTATCAACGATTCGAATTCCAAGGTATACAGAGCATTCACTAGAATATTTACTCAAGCAGGGTGTCGACTTCACCATACTAGACACGGAGATTTGTTGTGGTTGGCCTTGGTTTGCATCGGGCTGCAATGAGGAATTTGAAATTGCTAAAAAAGAAAACATCGAAATCTTCAAAAAGTTCAAAAAAGTAATCTGTCTGTGCCCTGCGTGTTATTTTCTATTCAACAAATATTATAAACCAGAAATGGATTCGAAAACTGA
>MEHH01000008.1 GCA_001940755.1 Candidatus Heimdallarchaeota archaeon AB_125 | reverse complement strand
TTGAGCAACCATTGTATTTGTCCTAAGTGTCTATGTTCATGATTGATTAATCTCACTAAATAGACTTTGCGTTGCATTTTACCTCTCCACATGTCAATATCCTCTTCTTCTTGTTTAGCAGTTAGTGAAGATAATTGTTTTTTAAGAATTGGGGAGATAATATCAAATTCTTCGATAATTTCATCCAAAGTAGCTTGGTCTTTAACCTCTTCACCAAGATCGAAAGCAAGCTTAGAGGGTGTTGATAGATTGCCAGGAAGTTTCTCCTGCATCCAATGAATATTCATAAGAAGATGACGAAAGACTAATTCAGGACTCCACACATCTTCAATTAAAAAGTCATAAAAGTGCTTTTTATCTATTTTTTTAAAGAAACCGAAGGTTTTCTTTCTATCCTCTTCAACTATTTTGTAGAGATGTAGAATTGAAATCATACTTTATCAGAAAGATTAAGGTTTAAACATTTATAATTATTCTACTAATTGTTGAAAAATAGAAGTGTAAGAAAAAGCTTTTAAAAGAAAGAATAAAGGAAAAATGCAGTAAGGGGCACTAGCTCAGCTTGGTTAGAGCGCACGGCTGATAACCGTGAGGTCGGCAGTTCGAATCTGCCGTGCCCCACCACAGCATCCTTTTCTATCAAAATTGTAATAAATGTCCTCTTGTTCTTTTTACAAGGCAGAGTGATATTATGAATTCAGCTGATATAGATGGTGTCAAGAAAACTTTACAAATTTATTTTGAAGGTAATAAAGAACTTGATTCCAAGAAAATTCTTTCTGTTTGGGATGAAGATCTCAAAATAATTTCTACTGAAAAAACTCAAGGTCCTCCTGCTTGGATCGAAATGGAAGAATATTATCGTAAGGAAATTAATAATGATATGACACAATGGGGAATTGAATTTGATGTCATAACTACAGATATTTTCAGAAATTGTGCATCAGTAAGAGTTGATGTAAAATACCGAGTTGGCTCTAGAAATTTTAAAGAAACACAATTTCTTCATTTACTTAAAAAGGGAGATGAATTGATAATCTACAGCAAAATCTTTACATGTTACTAGTTTAAATCCTCTCTATCTTCTTCCAAAAATTACTTTTTTTTACTTTCATTTGGATTATAGGAGAACTCATCAGAGTTTTTTAATATCTTGATAAGTTTGTACAATCCATCTATCTCTTTTACACTTGCTCTAGGTTTCTCTGTTACCATGTCTTCTAAAATGAGAACAGTTAGATTTTCACCTTTTCTCTGAGATAATTTAGGAATAGAATTTATTAGTTCTTCAATATCTTTTTCCATCTAGAATCACTTAGATATTCGCTGATTCAGATACATATTTTCATCTTTTGATGGAATGTATTACGTGGGTATTCATCATTTGGTGTTGTAAACAATTAAAATTTTATATCCTCACTGCTTTTCCTATATAATGAATTCTTCAGAAGAACAAAATGATTCCATTGCTGCAGGAGCAGAACTTCTGCTTAAGGGCTGGAAAATGCTCAATAAAGCCTGTCCTGAATGTGTAGAACCACTCTATGAGAATGATGGTAAAGTTGTGTGTGTAAAATGTAAAAAGGAATATATTTTGGTAGATTCAAAATCTGAGCTTCCTCATTCCAAAACATCAGTAGCTAAAGATTCCCCAAGTAGTGTTTCTCCAAATGATTTTAGTTCATTTGATTTTAGTTCTCTACCTCCTACATTATCCGACACGGCTAAAATAATGTTAGTTAAAATTACAGATCTTAACGCTAAGCTAGAAGAAACATCAGATCCTAAAGAAATTGCTGAGATTTCTTCCTCTATTAAATCTCTTATTGATTCTCTTCGTTCTTTGACTTCTTAGGTTCTTTTTTTACCTTCTCTCTTTTTAGGAATTCCAAATCTTCTTTCATTCCCTTAATCTCTTCTCCTGTCTCAATCTCATTATAATTTGTGTAAATGAAATCGATTATATCAGAAGCTATTTTTTCCCCAACTCCTTGTACTTCAAAGAAATCTTCTAATTTTGCATTCATTATTTCTTTAATTGAACCAAAGCGTTTTAACAATCTACTTGAGATTTTATGGTCAACATGAGGTAAAGCTGCGATAGCTTCTTCTAGTTGAGATTTAAGCCCTATCCCTTTTCTTTTACCAATAGATATACTTCGTTTTCTTTCTTCTTGTTCTCTTCTTGCTAAAGCAAATAGAATTTCTGCTGTTTCTTTTTGATTCTGTGTATGAATAATTGGTAATCTAAAATCAGCAGCTAAAGAAGTCAAAGCACCTGCAAGTGCATGTGGATGAAGTGATGAACTAAACAAATTGAAATCTCCCTCCAAAATCATTACAGGTTTTGCACAACTCGCAACTAACACTTTCGTTTGTGAAAACAATCTTTTATCTAGAATTGACTTAATGAAATCATCACCAGTCTTTCTTTCTACAACTATTTGATCTGAACAAATGTAATCGCCAATTTCTAATCTTTCAAATCCAAGTTCAACATCTTTATTCATTAACTCTTTAATAACAACAGAATTTCTTTCCCTACTATCACAAATAACCTTAATTTTTCCTTCCTCTTTCTCAAATTCAATGGTTTTGGTTTCTGTCTCTAATTCTTCTATGTCTTCTAATTTTTCTTCTGTTTGCTTTGGGGTTTTAGCTGAAACTTTTTCTGCCTCTTTAAGAAAATCTATAATTCCTTTTTGTGGGTCTTTAACAGCTGTTACTTTTTCTTTTGTAGGTCTTTCAAGTTTCTTAACAAGTCTTTTCATTTTTTGAACTTGTCTCTTAGAAACCCACATGTAGGCTTCATCTCTAGTCCCCTCAGCAATAAGCATAATTACTTTTCCTTCTTTTCTTCTCCCAGTTCTGCCTTTTCTTTGAATTAATCTAATAGCACTTGGAACAGCATCATAGAAAATAACTAATTCACATTCACCTATATCTAATCCTTCTTCTGCAACACTAGTTGAAACTAATGCATTGTAAAATCCGTCTCTAAAAGCTTGCATAATTTCAATTTGTTCTTTTTGGGAAAGACCTTTTTCTCCTTTTGCTGAAGATTGACCTACAAACCAATGAGATTTTATTCCATCGATTTTGTTCAATTCTTCACTAATCATTTTGGAAGCTACTCTGTAATGTGCAAAAACAAGTATTCTATTGTTCGGATTTTTCAATAATTCCTCTGCTACAATATCTTTTAATCTTTCAATTTTAGGATGAATAATTTTCTCTTCTTGAAGAGCTTGAACAGCTTCAACAACTCGTCTCATTTCATCAGAGAACATTAATTCTTTTAGAGCTCTACTCCCCTTTCCAAATTTGATATCACTAATTTGACCTTCTAAGTATTTGCTTAGGGAAGGTATTCCTTGAGTTTCAATAAGTTCTATAGCATGAGATAATCTAATAGAATTACCTACAAAAGACATAGCTCTAAAAAAATCTGTTCTATCTTCTTGATCAGAATTACTGTAAATTTCATTTACTCTTGCTCGTAACTGTAATAATTCTCTTCGAGGGTTATTTTTTGGAGAAGCTGACTTGATTACTTTTAGTTCCTTCAAACCTTCTAGAATGACTTTGAAAAGATCATTGAGAGTTTCAATTATTGTTTTGAACTCATTAGATAATGGAATAATTTCCCAATTTTCATCTATTGCATGTATGTATTGTTTTACGTCATCTGAACTTTCATCACGCATCTCAATATTTGTGATTCCAAGATTTGATTGAACCTCATCTATTCTTTCTATTCTTGAACCCGGACTAGCTGTTATTCCCAACAACAAAGGATTAGTTGCTTTCTTAATATATTGTTCTGCAATGAAAACATAACTGTGGTCTCCAACTGCTTTATGTGCCTCATCCAAGCACAAAAAAACAATTTCTTCAAGTTTAATTCTTCTTTGAATTATGTCATTTTGTATGGTTTGTGGAGTTGTGATGAAAACTTGACCATTACTCCAAATCTCTTTTCTTTTTTTTGGATCAATTTGGCCAGAAATTTGAACTATCTTATCTTGATCTATATTTAGAGAATTTCGAGTTGTTCGTTCGTGCTGATCAAGTAATGGTTTTGTAGGCGCACAAAAAACAATTTTTCCTTCAGGGAATTTTTCAAGTCTTTGAGCCGTAATCATTAGGTAAAGAACAGTTTTACCTAAACCTGTTGGTAGAATAACAAGAGAATTCTCTTTGATACACGAAGCAAAGAGTGTTTGTTGGTATAATCTTGCCTCAATTGTATTCGGTTTGATTAATGGATGATTTAGGT
Source organism: Candidatus Heimdallarchaeota archaeon AB_125 (assembly GCA_001940755.1). Classification (GTDB taxonomy): domain Archaea; phylum Asgardarchaeota; class Heimdallarchaeia; order Heimdallarchaeales; family Heimdallarchaeaceae; genus UBA460. The sequence goes on along the minus strand of MEHH01000008.1, from coordinate 22,948 downwards.
ATTCAGTTTGACTCATTTAGACCACAACAGCAATTAGCATAAGATGTTTTATATTTGGATATATAAATTATGGTCTTTTATTATCTATTGTATAAATTGCTGCAAAAATCTTATATTAGAGAACTTCTAGTAAAAGCGATGTGAATATGGCTTCTGACTCTGATAACTCTGAGATGTTTTCAAACTCCCAACTGAAAATCATTACTTTAGTGAGTGCTGTAGGTACAGGAGTTTTCATGTCTTCCATGGATGCTTCTGTTGTTGTGGTGATTCTTGAACAGTTACAAACAGATTTTGGAGTTACTCCATCTATAGTACAATGGGTTATACTTTCCTATTTACTAACTATGATGGCTTTTACAGTAATTGCAGGAGATCTAGGGGATAGATATAGCAACAAAAGGATTTACCAGTATGGGATGATTCTATTTGGAATAGGTTCTCTTTTCTGCTTTCTTTCAGTTGAATTTCTTCTAAGATCTATCTGGTTCTTGGTTTTCAGCAGAGTTATACAAGCAATTGGTGCAACTGGAATGATGGCAAATGGTATGGCTTTAGTAACAAGATTCACAACAAAGAAGAATAGAGGAACCGCCATTGGAATAAACTTTGGAATCATCTCACTAGCAATAATGTTGGGTCCTGTGTTTGGAACTGTCCTTGATAAATATTGGAGAATTAGTGGTGTATTTCTGATTAACCTTCCAATTGTTATTATGGGATTGTTACTAGTTCATTATAATATTCCCGAAACACCTCCTCTTGCTAAACGAAAGAAAACAGATCATCTTGGTTCATTATTATTTGCATTATTCTTAATAATTCTAGTATTAAGTTTCACTGTTTTTCCTGAAACAGATACAATACCAAATGCAAGAATGTGGGCAGGAATAGCATTTGGAGTCAGTCTTCTTGTGCTTCCACTATTCATTTGGTGGGAAAGAAGAACCTCCTATCCATTAATTGATTTCAAGATGTTGAAAAACAGAAAGATCTCAATAGGATTAGTTACGGCAATATTACAACATCAAGGCTATATTGTTATCATCTATCATTTCAGTTTATTTCTACCAAAATTTGGAATTACACATACTCCAATAGAACTTGGATTAGTTCTTTCAGGAATAGCTATTGGAATGGGTCTTTTAGCAGCAGTTTCAGGAAAGCTCTCAAACAAGGTAGATGCAAGATACTTATGTTCTGGTGCAATGATAGGTGTCGCGATAATGCTTGCAATTCTTTCAGCATTAATTGATGTCAATGCCCATATCTCAGTTTATATTGTTACATCCATTGTGATAGGTATCTGTATAGGTCTGTTTCAAGCTCCTAATGGAAATAGTATAATGACTGCTGCACCAAGGGAAAAACTAGGAGTAGCGAGTGGTTTACATGGATTAACTACAAGTGTAGGAATAAGCTTAGGAACAGCTCTATCAACAGTTATTCTTGCATTGGTAGCAAATTTTGTTTCAAATAAAAATGGTCTCCCAATTTATGGTGAGGTGAATTATGCGTTAGGATTAAAGTGGGTATTCGGAGTATATGCAGTATTAACACTCTTGGGAGCTATTCTATCTTATTTCAGAGGACCTGAGGATAGAAGCGAGGGAGAATCCATAGAAACAACAATGAAAAACCACTAATTCCTTTTTCTTTCTAGTTAAGAAAAGTTAACGAAGGTTTTAAAATGGCTTCTATCTTGACTCAGAATAGAAAGTTTGTTTAATTGGGTGTGTAATCACTCAATTTTTAAAGCAAAGAAAAACAGCAATACTAAAGGGTGATAACTGTGAGTGAGTTCGTCCCAAAACTAACAGAAAAGACATATGATCCCCAAATAAAAGACATAGAATTATTTACTATTTGGCAAAAGGAAAGACTATTTGCTTTCAATAAAAAATCAGGAAAACCAATCTATGCGATTGATACTCCTCCTCCATATGCAAACGCTCCTTGGCATATGGGTGGTGCTATTCATTACAGCGGTATTGATATGATAGCACGATTTAGGAGAATGTCAGGAAATGAAATCTTATTCCCAATGTGTTTGGATCGTAATGGTTTGCCAATTGAAGTTCAAGCTGAGAAAGAATTTAGAGTTTCTATGCATGATGTTCCTAGAGAAGAATTTCTTAGCATGTGTAAAGGAATTTTAGATCGTGTAGGTGATCAAATTCTTCATGTATGCAGAATCCTGGGATTCAGCAACAATTCCTTTGAATGGGACGAAGTTTATAAAACTGATGAGGAACAATACAGAGCTCTTACACAAGCAACTTTCATTAAACTATTCAACGAGGGTCAAATTTACGAAGATGATCGGCCAAATAATTATTGCACACGATGCAAAACAACTATAGCAGATAATGAAATTGATTACAAATCTGGGTCACATCTACTTTATGATATTAGATTCAAAGTAAAAGAAACAGGAGAAGAGCTAATTATCTCAACATCTAGACCTGAATTAATACCCGCTATCGGTGTAGTAATCTTCAATCCAAAGGATGACAGGTATTTACATTTGGAAGGTAAAACAGCTATTTCTCCTATGTTTGAAGATGAAGTACCAATCATGTCACATCATTATGCAAAGGCAGAATTTGGAACAGGAGTAATGATGGTGTGTGCATATGGAGATTCAGGGGATGTTCAGATATTTAGAGAACTTCAATTGAACCCAAGAACTGTAATTAATACAGATGGAAAGATAACTGATAAGGTACCTTCTTACGTAGGTTTAAGTGTAAAAGAAGCAAAAAAACAAATTGCAAATGATCTTGAAGAGCAAGGATTCGTTTTAGAAAAAGCAGATGTAGCTCACAATTTTCCTACATGTTCGCGATGTAAGAATGAAGTAGAATTCTTAGCGATGCCTGAATATTATTTAAAACAAGTAGAATATGTTCCACAGCTGCTCGAATATGCACAGGAAATGGAATTCTTCCCACCTTTTATGAGACAGATATGGGTAGATTGGTTAAACACTGTTTCAATTGATTGGCCAATAAGCAGAAGACGATACTATGGAACAGAAGTACCAATTTGGTACTGCAAAAAATGTAATCATCCTAAAGTACCAGTACCAGGACCTTATTATCAACCTTGGAAAGATAATCCTCCATTTGATACATGTGAAAAATGCAATAGTACTGAAGGCTTTGAAGGTGATTTACGCACCTTTGATACTTGGATGGATTCTTCAATAAGTGAAATCTATATTCTTAAACACCCTCACAACAAGAAGGATGAAGAAATCTTCAAAGAATTGAACAAAAGGCCATTTATCTGTGATATCAGACCTCAAGGTAAAGACATAGTAAGAACTTGGTTACATTATACTATGTTGAGAGGTTTGCAGCTTCATAAAAAACCTGCTTTTAATCATGCTTGGATTTCAGGACATGTAGTAGATAGTAAAGGAGAAAAATTGTCGAAAAGCAAAGGAACCGATGTTCAACCTGAAAAGATGATTGAGAAATATGGTGGAGATGCTGTTAGATTCTATGGGGCTGCTGAAGCAAGTCATGGTTCAGATATAAGATTCAATCAACAAAGATTACAAGGAATTTCAAAATTCATTAACAAACTCTATAATATTGCTAAATTCATTAGTAGGTTTCCAATTATTGAAGATGAATCAGAAGTTTCCTTACAACCTGCAGATGAATGGATACTATCTGAACTAGCAAAAGCTATAGATGAATCCCAAAAAGGTTATGAGATTTATGACTTTCAAATACCTGCTAAAACTCTGAGAAACTTTGCTTGGGAAGTATTCGCTTCAAATTATATGGAACTTGTAAAAGGAAGAGCTTACAATAGAAACGAAAAATATGATGCAAAGGAGCAAAAAGCAGCTTGGTTTACTCTTCACAAAATCATAAAAGAACTGACTAAAGGATTTGCTCCAATCATTCCTTTTGTAACAGATCTGATTTACAGAGGGATTTATGATTCAAGCGTTCATATACAAGCGTTTCCAGAACCTGAAGAGATTATTCAAGAATCAAAGTACACTACTTTGACACCATTACTATTAGAAACAAATTCCGCAATTTGGAAGTTTAAGAAAGATAAGAAGTTGCCTTTGAATACACCAATTAAGCATGCATATCTACCCAAAGAACTATCTCCTTTGATGGGTGATCTTCAATCAATGCATGGTATTGAGGATATTGCAGAAAATATTGATAGTATAAAGGAAGGAGAAATAATCAAACTAAATGAAGAAACTTCTTTAAATTTGAAATTATAGATATTGTGATCTGGTAACATTCAGTTACCAGTTTGGTATTTTTTTCCTTACTCTTGTTTCTGGAGTTCCTTTAATCAAGTAACCTTCAACTAAAATCGTAGTACCATCTGTAATTTTTATCTTAAAAACTTGATTCAACTTTGGAATCCACAAAATTTTTTTCTTTGTTAAAACTCCCAAAAGATTTGATGTTTCCTCTTCAATAACGCCTTTTACGCCAACTAAATCTTCAGAAGAACTCTGTATCACTTCTATTTCCAATCCAACTAGTGACGAAGAAAGGATTCGCCACACTCTAGATTTTCTTTTAGTGCTATTTTCTCTTGACATTAAATATCATCTAGTTCAGTCATAATGGTCATAAGTCTTGCAATAGCTTTTTTGTATTCTTGAATTTGGCCAGGATTTTCTATTGAACCACCAGATGATAATTCTGATTGAATAGTAAATAACTTCTTTTTGTATTCGTCCAGTTTCTTGAGTCTTTGATTTTTGTTCAGTTTTCTAATTTCACTTGCTCGTATTAGTGCCATATCACTTTACTCCTTTATTTTTTCTTGGACTTCTCTTTGGGTTTTTCTTCTTTCTTTTCTTCTTTTTCTGTTTTTGAAGCCTTATCTACTTTTTCTGTTTTTGAAGCCTTATCTACTTTTTCTGTTTTTGAAGCCTTATCTATCTTTTCTGTCTTTGAAGCCTTATCTACTTTTTCTGTCTTTGAAGCCTTATCTACTTTTTCTGTCTTTGTAGGCTTATCTACTTTTTCTGTCTTTGTAGGCTTATCTACTTTTTCTGTCTTTGTAGGCTTATCTACTTTTTCTGTCTTTGTAACCTTTTCAGTCTTCTTAGCTTTGGAAACTTTATCGACTTCTTCCAGTTCTTCAAACTCGTCTTTTGGTTTCTTCTTTTTCTTCTTCTTATCTTCTTCTGCTATTTTTTCGAGTTCTTCATCAATATCTGGAAATTCTTCTAATTCTTCAATAATTTCATCGCTAACCTCTTCAATGATTTCTGGTTCTTCTTCTATGCCTGTATCAACGATCATTGATGTGGAAGTTGGTTCAGCTTCAATAGCAATATCATCTGGTAAAATTGCATCTCCCCTCATGATTCGTACTTGAACGCCAATTAACCCACGTCGAATAAGGGCTGTTGCCTTTCCTATATCAACAAATCTTTCAGCAGGATCTCCTGCCTTTGCTACAAATCCAGCTCTAAAGGTTTCAACTCTTGCTCTCTGACTTGTAATCTTTCCGCTAATCTTTATTTCAACACCTTTTGCTCCAATTGATATTATACGTCTAATGATTCCGTGAGCACTTCTACGGAAATGACGACCTCTCTCTAACGAAGATGCTAAACGATATGCCATGATTCGAGAATCAAGTTCTGGATTTTCCACCTCTGTTACTTCAATTTGAGGGTTATCTAATTCATATTGCTCACGTAAGGCTTCAGTAATTCGGTGTATGTTTCTTCCTCTTCCCCCAATAGCTAATCCTACTCTTCCTACTCTAAGAATGACACGATCTCCTAAAGGTGTTCTCCTAAGTTCAACTCCCCCATATTCAGCATTTTTCAATTCATGAGCTAAAAATTCGTCAATTGAATTTCTTTGATATTTTTTTAATAGATAATCTTTTGTTGTAGGCATATTCTCACATCTCGGCTACTTCTGCTACTAATTCTATATGGACAAATTGTCTCACTTTAGGTGATGAACTTCCATGAGCTCGATAAAATATTGCTTTTTGTCGTGATCCTTGTAGAGTTACAGCATGAGTAATCCTACATCTATCTAATTGTAATTGATTATTTTCTGCATTGTTTTCTAGATTCTTTACAACTTTTAGAATCTCGTTTGCAGCTTTTACAGGATATCTGCCACCTGTCCAACCTACTACAGTACTTTTGTGTCCAACATTATTTTTGAAACGCTTGTATGGAACTGCAAGTTTCTTATCAATTACTGCTTCAAGAAATTCAATAGATTGATGAATTGTCATACCTTTAATTGTGTTACAAATTTCGCGAGCAGCCTTTCTACTGACATCTATTTCTCTTGCAGAAGCTTTGGCTGATCTGTCGGGATCTGTTTGAACTGAATATTTGTATTTTGGCAATCTAATATCTCCTGTATATTCTTATTACTTTGACTACATTAGCGAGTAAGGGTACAATTTTTAAGGTTTATTAACGGATACAAATTGTATTTACTATTACCCGGCAAGTAAAATCGACTATTTGATATTTAAAATGGTTTTCTTTAATGAGCAAATAATAGAAAATAAATAAAGCATATTCTGATAAGGGTTTTAGTATCCAAATTATAGATTTTAAAAAACTTAACGATGAAAACTATTAAAAAGATAGATGTTTGAGGGAGACTGTCGAATATAGTTTCAAAATAGATCGAAACTAGACACAGGTATGTGACGTCTAACTCCGAAGAAATTTGGGGCCGAGATTGTTCTCCTATGTTTTTGATATACATGGGACAACATGGGTGTAAGACGCTTTACCGAGGTGACTAAAGAAATGAGTGAAGTAAGGAATATAGGTGTTCCAGGAGTGGAAGCACCTTCCACAGAATGTGAAGATCCACGTTGTCCATTTCATGGAAAACTTCCTGTTAGAGGAAGGATATTCACAGGAAAAGTGGTTTCTGACAAAATGAGACGAACAGTCGTTATTAGGAGAGATTATCTTCAGTATGTGAAAAAGTACAGAAGATATGAACGTGCTCATGGAAAGATTTCTGCCCACAACCCTCCTTGTTTGAATGTTAAAGAAGGAGATATGGTTTTAGCCGCAGAATGCCGACCACTCGCAAAAACTGTGAGTTTTGTAGTTATACAAAAAATAAACTAAGGTGATAAAATGGCAAAGAGAAAAACAGTCGGAAGAACACAAGTTCATATCACTAAAGGACTAATGGTCGGATCCAGAATAAAATGCACTGACAATTCAGGTGCTAGAATTGTGCAAATAATTGCAGTAAAGCATTATAGAGGAAGATTAAACAGGATTCCAAAAGCTTCTGTTGCTGATATGGTAATAGTATCAGTAAAGCAAGGAACTCCTCAAAGAAGAAAACTAATCTTTTCTGCAGTGGTTGTAAGACAACGATCACCTTATCGTAGAAGATCTGGAGATTGGATTCAGTTTGAAGAGAATGCAGTGGTTCTTACTAACGAAGTAGGAGACCCACTCGGAAGTGAAATTAGAGGTCCTGTTGCCAAAGAAGCAGCAGAAAAATGGCCAAGAATTGCACATCAAGCTTCCATCATTGTATAGGTGATTTAAATGAAACAAACAAAGTCAAAACAACCTCGAAAGCAGAGGAAGAGTCATTTCCAAGCAGAATATCATGTTCGAAATCGTAAGATGACTGCTCCATTATCTCATGCGTTGAGAGAAAGATACGGAGTTCGTCGTCTACCTATACACGTTAATGATAAAGTAACTGTTTTCCAAAATAGATCACAAGATGAAGAAGTTAAAGGAAAAGTTATCAGAGTTATACCACAAAGATATGCAATTCACATTGAAGGACATAGTAAAGAGAAAGCAGATGGTACTATTGTGAGTTTTCCAGTTCATCCCAGTAATATTGTAATAACCTCTCTAAGTCTGAGAGATAAAAAAAGACGTGCTATCATTCAACGAAGATCTGTGAAAGAGATAACAGAAGAAGAATTAGCTGAAGATATCTTTGATGAAGATGAAGAATTAGCTGAAGAAGTAGAAGATTTAGATATGCTAGAAGATGAAGATGTCCTCGAAGAAGAATTCGAAGATATTGAATTGGATGAATTAGACGTATTAGAAGAATTAGCTGAAGAAGAAGCTCCAAAAGCTGAAGCTCCAAAAGTTAAAACTCCAAAAGCTGAAGCTCCAAAAGCTAAAACTCCAAAAGCTGAAGCTCCAAAAGTTAAAACTCCAAAAGCTGAAGCTCCAAAAGCTAAAACTCCAAAAGCTAAAACTCCTAAAGCTGAAAAAGAGGAGGAATCAGAATGACCAAAGGCGGCGGAAAAAGACATCTGAAGAGATATGTGGTATCAAAGCATGTACCTATCAGTAAAAAAATTGCAAAGTATTCAGTAAGACCTTCCCCAGGTCCTCATGCAGCTTATGATTGTATTCCAGTAGCAATTCTACTAAGAGATATGTTTCACTTTGCCAGAAATATGAGTGAAGCCAAACGTATTCTCTATGAGAGAAATGTTGTAATTGATGGAAGAGTAAAGACAAACAGGAAATATCCTCTTGGATTTATGGATGTTTTATCTTTACCCAAAATGCAACTACACTATAGGATGCTCTACACAGTTAAGAAAGGACTAAGAGCTATTCCAATAGATGAAAACGAAACAACTGAAAAATTATGCCAAGTAAAGAACAAAACCTCAATTAAAGATGGTTTAATACAACTGAACTTACACGATGGAAGAAACATAGTACTCAGTAAAGAAGAAACTGCTTCTGCAACTTACTCTACACATGATACACTAAAAATATCTCTTCCAGAGCAGAAAATTATGGAAAAATATGAGCTCAAAGTAGGAAATTATGGTTTTGTTACTAGTGGAAGATGGATGGGTATGCATGGTTCTATTGAAGAAATCAGTGCCCATGGTACTAAGAAAACTAAAACTGTAACACTTAGTACTCCTGAAGGTGAAAAAATAGTTACACTTTACAGATATATTTTCGTTGTAGGAAATAAGTCCCCAAGTGTGACAATTGAAGGTAAGAAGTAGGTGATAATCGATGACAGAAGAAGTAATTGAACAAATACAATTTGAACCTAGGTTTGCTGAAGAATGGAAGAAAAGTCCAATGAAGAAACCAAAGATTAAAGCTCTTATCATCAATACATGTGTTGGAGAATCAGGACCAAGATATGAACGTTCAAAGGAAATTCTAAGACAGATAACAAATCGAGAACCTGTTGATAGGCCAGCAAAGGAATCTATTAGAGGATTTAACATAAGAAAAGGAGAATCAATAGCTTCTGTTGTAACTTTAAGAGGAGAAGAAGCTGGTCAAGCTTTGAAACGATTTCTATATGCATATGATTATGAAATCAAAGCTTCATCATTTGATGAACAGGGTAACTTTGCTTTTGGTATAACTGAACATGTTGATATCGAAGATGCTCCTTTTGATCCTATGTTAGGAACCATTGGTTTCAATGTAGTTGTTAAAATTGAAAGAGCTGGATATAGAATTAAATATCGTCAAAGAAAAAGACAAAGTGTTCCAAGAAAACATTTGTTATCTCCTGAAGAATCTATGGAATTTCTTATGACAGACTATGGAATGAAAATAATTTAGGTGACGGAAAATGCAAGAAAAAAGAGTAATAAAATATGGTAAAGGCTCAAGAAAATGCAGACGTTGTGGTACTCATCAAGCTGTGATTAGGCGTGGAGGATTATATGTTTGTAGACGTTGCATTAGGGAAATATACGACAAAATCGGTTTCAAGAAAACTGGTAGTAGAGGAGGATAAGGAGGTAATAATATGCAAATGGATACACTAGCAGATGCCTTAATAGCAATTCTGAATGCTGAGAAGACTGGAAAGAAAACCGTCACTGTTAAACCAGCAAGTAAAATCATAGCAAATGTTTTACGAACTGTTCAAAGAGCTGGATATCTAGGAGAACTCGAATATATCGAGAATAATAGGGGAGGAATGTTCGATATCCAACTCCTAGGTCGTATTAACAAGTGTGGAGTTATTAAACCCCGTTTTCCTGTTCATAAGGATCAGTTTGAGGATGAAGAAAGAAATTATTTGCCTGCAAGAGGATTTGGTGTTCTTGTAGTTACCACACCAGAAGGTGTAATGACACACGAAGATGCCAAAGAGAAAAACATCGGTGGCCGGTTACTGGCTTACATATACTAGGTGATCGAATTGAAACAGCTATACATAGAAAGGACAATTGATCTTCCTGAAGATCTGAAGATAACAATCAAAGATAGAACTGTAACTGTTGAAGGACCTAAGGGTACTTTATCCAAGAATTTCGAACCTACTGATGTTGAAATCAAGAAGAAAGGCAAAAAAGTTGATGTCATAGCTTTTTACATTAATAAAAAGCGAAAAGCTGCTACACTTGCAGTGGTAGGTCACATCAACAATATGATACAAGGTGTCTTACAAGGTTACACCTACAAATCAAAAATCATCTTTAGCCACTTTCCAATAACTGTGGAACCAGACAATAAGCAGAGAGTTGTAACAATTAAAAATCTCTACGGTGGTAGAAAACATATAATTGTTCCAATTGTTGGTTCAGAAACTACTGTTAAAATAGACAAAGACGATGTCATCATTGAAGGCATTGATAAAGAAGCAGTAGGACAGACTACAGCAAATATGCAAGAAGCTTGTAGGCTAAGAGGTAAAAGGAAGAAAGATCCTGAAACCTTTATGGATGGCGTTTGGTTGTGGGATAAAATATAATTTCATTTCTTCTTTTTTTATTTTTATTTTATTTTTGTTTAATCTTTGATTTTCTTAACGATAAAAAGGATTAAAAACACCAGAAGGTAGGTAGCATAATTACAAAAGTAACATTCTACCGTGAGTGCCTATGACAGTCAATAAAAAGAGATTGTTGGAAAAACGAAAAGAAATCAATGCTCGTAGACCAAAGTTTGTACGTCAAGAAAGTTGGCGTTACAATAGGGTCGGAACAAGCTGGCGAAAGCCAAAGGGTATTGATAACAAGATGAAAGAAAAACGTAAAGGCGTTCCAGCAATGGCAAGCGTTGGTTATAGAGGACCAAAAGCTGTCAGAGGTCTACATCCTTCGGGTTATTTGGTAGTTCATGTTGCTAATATCTACGAGCTAGAATCTGTAGATAAGGAGACTGAAGCAGTTATGATTAAACATACTGTAGGGTCTCGAAAAAGGCAAACAATTCTTGACACAGCAGCAGATTTGGGTTTAAAAGTACTTAATCCACCCGCTCGAATTGAAGAGTTTGGTGAGGTACTGGAAGATACCCTGCTTGAGGAAGAATACGAACTATTAGATGAAGACTTCGAATTGGATGAAGATTTCGAGTTGGACGAAAACGTTGAATTAGATGAAGAATCGGAGGATGATTCTTCGTAGAACAAAACTAACGTGAGGTTAAGTTTATGGACGTAAAAACTCAAAGAAAAATAGCTGCTAAAGTATTAAAAGTCGGTGTTAACAGAGTTATCATTGACCCTGACAGTGTTCATGATGTTGCTTTAGCGATTACTAGAGAAGATATCAGACGTCATATAGATGACGGTGATATCCGAAAACGAAGGGTTAAAGGAGTTAGTAGGGGAAGAGCTCGAGCAGTTGCTGCTAAAAAGAAGAAGGGGCAAAGAATTGGTCCTGGTAGTCGTAAAGGGCCAAAATATTCACGTCTTCCAAGTAAAGATAGATGGATGGCTAAGATAAGAGCTCAACGAAAATACCTGAAAAACCTTAGAGACGAAGGATATATTGATACTTTAAATTACAGAAAATTATATCTCCAATCTAAAGGTGGCCTTTTCCGTTCTAAACGCTATCTTCGAAACTATATTGCTGAACATGGTTTAGCAAAGAAACGTCTACCTGAATTATAACAAGGTGATATGAATGTCAAGAAGAAGCAAAAAAGGTTTTAAAAAGAGAAGGAAGCTACAGCCAAAGCGTATAAGGTATGGACCTCTCTATAGAGTTCCATTTAGAAGACGCCGAGAAATGAAAACAGATTATGGACAACGAAAAAGGCTCCTAAAATCTGGAAAAATTCGTTTTGTAGCTCGACCTTCAAATAAGCAAGTTTTGGTTCAATTTATTGAATCAAAAATTGGTGGAGATCAAACTTTTGTACAAGTAAGATCAAATGAATTGAAGAAACATGGATGGGATGTAGCTACTTCAAATTTACCTGCTGCATATCTAACTGGCTATTTAGCAGGCAAGAAAGCTTTGAAATCAAAAATTAAAGAAGCAATCTTGGATGTAGGAACATTTGCAGTAAACCCTGGAACAAGGTTGTTTGCTACCCTTAAAGGAGTAGTAGATGCTGGTGTTGAAATTCCATTCAATGAGAAAATGATACCTTCTGAAAAAAGACTCAGAGGAGAACACATTAAATCTTATGCCACATTATTAGCAAAGGAAGATAAAGAGAAATACAGTAAAGTCTTTTCTAAATATCTCGAAGTTAATAAGAAGCCAGAAAATTTACCTACTCTATTTGATGAGGTAAAGGCTAAGATTGATACATTATAATGAGGTAGAAAAAAATGAGTAGAAATATGTATTTGGATTTAGATGACTGGAAACCTCGAACAAGAGTTGGAAGACTAGTTAAAGAAGGTAGAATTTCAAGCATCGATGAAATATTTCAACAAGGATTACCTCTAGTGGAACCTGAAATAATTGACATATTATTCGGAGATACTCTCGAAGATGATGTTATTGATATTAGTCTTGTTCAGAGACAAACAGATGCAGGTAGAAAACGCAAATTCCGAGCAACTGTTGTTATAGGAAATCGTAATGGTTATGTAGGCGTTGGAGAAGCTAAGCTAAAAGAAATAGGTCCCGCAATCAAAAAAGCCATGATTAACGCAAAATTAAATATTCGTCCTGTAAGAAGAGGATGTGGATCATGGGAATGTTCATGTGGAACTCCGCATACAGTACCTTTCAAGGTTTCTGGAAAAGTGGGATCAACTGAAGTTATTCTCTATCCCGCACCACGAGGTTTAGGTTTAGTAGTTGGAAATACAGCTAAAACAGTTCTAGAATTAGCTGGGATTGCAGATGTATGGAGTAAAACATTTGGTGAAACTCGTACTACTTCAAACTTTGCTAAATCAACTTTTGAAGCGTTAAAGAACAGCTATTCCATTATGGCTCCATACGATTGGACAAGGTAGGAAAGTGATAGAAATGAGTCAAACAACAAAAAAACCTGAATTATTGGCAGTCATTAGAATAAGAGGGAAAGTCAATGTTCACTTTAAGATTCGTGAAACTCTGAATATGTTAAATGTTAGACGTAGTAACTATATGACACTTGTGCCTAACACTTCTTCATATATGGGTATGCTCAAGAAGGCTAAAGATTACCTAACTTGGGGAGAAGTTAGTCAAGAAGCTCTGGAATATGTCTTAAATAAAAGAGGAGAAATAGCCGGAAGAAGCAAAGTTTCTAACAAATACCTGAAAGAGAACTCTTCCTATACAACAATCAAAGCACTTTCCAAAGCACTGATTAATGGAGAAACAAGTTTAAATGATATAACTGGAGTGAAAAAGTTCTTCAGACTCCATCCTGCATCAAAAGGATATAAATCCGTAAAGCGAGGTTTCGCTGAAGGTGGAGATTTGGGGTATCGAGGAAATGCAATCAACGAGTTAATAGTAAGGATGGCGTGATTAAAATGACAGTAAGAAGAAGAAAGAAGACAAGAAGAGAACGTGGATACCGAACTCATGGATGGGGAATTGTTCGAACCCATAGAGGGAGTGGTATGCGCGGTGGAGTTGGTAAAGCTGCTCCTATGTCACATCATTGGATTCAAACAGTTAAAGGACTTCGTCCCCCTGTTGGAAAAAGAGGTTTTACTCGTCCTCCTTCAGTAACTAAAAAGACAAATCAAATTAACATCTCTCATCTTGAAGCTATGTTGCCCTCATTACTAAATGAAGGATCAGCAGTCAAGAAAGGAGAAAAATTTGAAGTTAAGCTGGAAGAACTTGGTTATACAAAATTACTTGCTCAAGGTAGTATTAGTCTCCCTATCAACATAACTGTTGAGGAAGCCTCCGAAAAAGCAATTGAAAAAGTCAAAAAAGCTGGTGGCAAAGTAAAGCTATTAGAATAGATGCTTTGCTTCTATTCCTATTTTTTTAACATTTTTTACGAATTTTCGAATATATCCGAAAACCTTTTGTTTAAGCTATCTAATCTGGGTTGAAAAGCATGAAAGTTTTTATTCTAGTTGGTATGCAACTTAGCGGAAAATCATCCCATGGTCATAAATTAAGGGAAGAAGAAAATATACCAATGGTTGAAACAGGTCATGCAGTTTATCACGAATTGAAAAGACAAAAATTAGAAGTAAATCATAAAAATACTTCAAAAGTAATTATTGAACTTCTTTCAAGAGATCCAATAGCTTTTACTCAGACCATATTGGAGTTTGAGAAAGAAAAATATGAAGGCTCATCTATGCTTGTTCTTAATGGTGTAAAATCTCCTGCGGAAATTAATTATGCAAAGGATATGTTTGGGAAGGATAATGTTTATGTTCTCGGTTTTCATGCGGGACAATTAACAAGATTTAATCGTGTTACTAACCCAGATCGTTTTGCAGTATCAGGAAGATATCTAGAGAAAACACAAGAAGATCAAGATTTAGCGAAATGGGTGAATTTCAAAAGCAGAGATGTTCGCGAAATAGGTCTAGGGATAGGTAATGCAATTTCTACAGCCAACAACATAATCGTCACAGAAGATAGAGATTGGCCATTTTATTCTTTTGATATATCTTATGAGAACTTTAAGAAATACATTCTCTCTAAAGTAGTCTCATAATCATCTTGAATCTATTTACTATTTTGGTTTAGATGTTGGATAAGTACCTATTGGCATAAGAACTCTCTTTACGCTTGCAAAAATACCGTGTTTAGAATTCTGAATGCTTTCTTGTGTTAGTTGAATCTCCCCTAAGGCAATTAATTCATGTTTAAGTGAAAAAATACCTGCTAATTCTCCTTTGTTAAATTTCTCTGTATATTTAGATACTCCAGGCAATGCTAAAGGAGCTCCATGGCAGAGGGAATCTACAGTACTATCTTTTACAAATATCTTTGGCAAATGTTTAACTCCCCATTCCATAGGAAGAATAATATTTCTAAGAGGAATTTCATCTTTTTCCTCAAGGAACCACATATATGCGTCAAAAAGATCCTGAAGTGTTGAAAGATAATCTTCTTCAGAGAAGGGTCCTGATCTTATTCTGCGTAATTCCTTCATATGAGCTCCACAAGAGAGACTCTGACCGATATCGTGACAGTATTTTCTGATATAGGTTCCTGCTTGGCAACTTACTCTAAACAGAACCTCCCTTTCTTTTATCTGAATAATCTCATTTTCATAAATTTTTCTAATTCTTAGAACTCTCTTTACGCTGGATCTTAAAGGAGGTCGCTGATAAATTTCCCCAAGATATTCTTTCATTATCCCTCTTATTCTTTCTTCTTCAACATCCTTATGTAATCTCATATTGCATACGTATTCTTTCCCTGCAAGCAGTAGGGTATCCAAAATTCTTGTAGCTTTACTCAGTGCAATAGGTAAAACACCTGTAACATGAGGATCTAGAGTACCAGAATGACCTGCACGAGAGAGATCTAGAATTTTCTTTACATAGCTGACAACTTCGTGACTTGTGGGTCTAGGTGGTTTATCTAAATTCATTATTCCATATTGAAGTAATTCCTCAATTGTTCTATCTGTTGGAACTTTACCCCATCTAAAATCAGTTGTATCACTAGACAATTCTACTATTTTATCTGCTTCGTTGTCCAAGACAATCTTTAGGGGGGAAAAAATTATAGTCATTCTACACCAGCTATTGAAAAAATGAGGATATAAAGTTTGAGGAAATATGGAATTAAGGAATAATAACTTCTTCCATAAATTTCTTCAATTTTGCAGTTTCAATGGCTGCAGCTACTTCATCGTCTTTTGCGTCCCTTTTGATGGAAACAACTTTGTCTGTTGGTTCTAAATGTCTTACATTGCATTTACGACGACGAACTGAAGTTACTGCTTTTGGTCCAGTAAGGAGAACATAGTTTGGATTGATAATATCAACTATTATTCCTTTCTTTCCTGCTTCTCTTCCATTTGTCTTAACAATAACTCTTCCAATTTGAATTGCTGTCATTCTTTTTCACCTTTGGTTATTTTTTTAACTGATGCCATTACTATATCAACACAATCTGCAGCATCATATTTTTTAGTGTTGATTATTACATCATAGATAGACAAATCAGAGACGTCAATGTTATAGAGTTTTTGATATCTGTGTCTTTCAGATTCTTCTCTCATCAAGGTCTCTTTCTTGATTTCTTCTATAGCTCTATTTTCTCTTTCAGCAATGCGTTGAATTCTAGTTTTTAATGGTGCTGTAATATAAATTATTAAATCCGCAACCTTTCTAAGAATCCATCCACCTAATTGAGCATCAACTATTATACCATTTTCTGCTTTTGCAAGTTCTAATGTTCGATTGTCAATGTAGCGATCAATTTCTTCATTAGATTCTGCTCTTTTGGAAAACTCTTCTAGAGTCATACCTTTTTCTTTAGCCATTTCTCTAAATAATTGTCCCGCAGAGATATAAGTATAGTTCAACAGTTCTGAAACAGTTTTGGCTGCAGTGCTTTTACCGGAACCGTGCGGACCTGAGACTGCGATAATAGGCAATTGGCCACATCCTCGAATTAAGTACGAACTTCAGCCTTAATTGCGCTCTTCAAACAATTTGAGCACAAATGTCCTGCATGTTGTCGTGTTGGCAAGCGTTCAGATTGAGACATCTTTTTTACTCTATTCTGACTTCCAAAAGCTACACCATGTAGAATGGCTCCACAATTAGAGCAATGTGGCTTTTTTGTTCTTTTTTCAATTCTTCTTAGTTTAGTCTCAGATGGTGTTCTTCTTTTTCTTGTTTTTGCGACTCGTAATGAAGGTCTAACCATTTTAATTCCTCAGTCTAATTTTCACTATTTCTTAGTTGTAGTTCTTTTTTTTGCTAACTGTTTCTTAGCAGCTGAAACAGGTGTTTTAATCTGTTTTTCCTTAACTGTTGTTGCTTTTGATTTAGCAGCTCCTGATGGAGTAACTCCAAAAATCCTTGAAATTATCGAACCAAATGCAAAAGCAGTAATGAAATACCAGGTTGAGAAGGGAACCTTAGAAAAGATGTGATTACCATATTCTTCAGCTCCAAACCAAGGATTGCTACCAATCCATGGGAAGTTTCCAATGTTAAATGGCAACCAAGCATAATAGTGTGTTACTGGATTTACTTCAGAGACAGCACCACTTGGAAAAGCACCTCGTAGAATAGCGAATATCAATAAGAAAGGAATTGTTGTAAAGAGCATAGGTTTCATTCTTTTGAACATCATAGAAGATTGCATCTTCTTGATTCTTTCTTCATCCCTTTTTACGCTTAACCATAATTTCTTATCTGCAGTTTGCATGGCTTTCTTTCTTCTTTGGTTCCATTCATTGACCTTTTGCATACTATCTTTCAATGCATCAACATCTGAAACCAATCTGGTTATTGTTGTTGATAAAATAGCTAGTAAAACGGAGACTACTGCAATTACCCAAGCTGATGTGGGTCTTTGATTGAGTCCCTTTTCTATCATCCAGTTTGTTAATCCTTTAAACCAATTATCCCAGAAGGCCATAATTAAAACCACATTCTGTACTTAATAACACCACAAATTTTTTTCTTTTTAAAAGCTTTTGTAACTGGAGTATATAGAAATAGATTATTTCATTTAAATTATCTGTTTTGTAGTAAAAGAAAGAAATTATCCTCCCCTCCTCTCCCTCCAAATTCCAGAAAATCAATAATCGAGTAGTTAGTTACACCAATAATCTTCATCAACTCCCTCTTACTGAATAGATGATAATACCTTTCAGCAATAAGTTCCTTTTTATCATTATACCAAGGGAGGTAAATGTCTCCATGTCGCCACAATCTGTTTTTCTTCTTTTTGATAAGATACAGGATAAGATCTACAATCATCTGTTTCCTGGTTCCTTTTTTCCATTTCTTCCAACAGGACACAATAAGCAAATTGTCTTTTTTCAAGATTTTAGAAATATTCCTAAGTGCATGTAATACTTCTTCTTCATCTCTGAAATGATGAATTGTAGCAATACACAATGCTAAATCAACTGAATTATCTTTTAAGGGAATAGAATTTGCGTCATTATTTAGAAGACAGATAATATTGTTGTCCAAAGTAATACTTGATTTCAATAGCTCAAATGATATATCTGATGCGATATGTTGCCAGTTTTGTGATTCAAAAAGTAGGAGATTTCTTGCATTTCCACTTCCGACATCAAGCAATATTCCCGTTTTAGGCAATGAAAACCGTTTCCTTATGGATTCTAAATACTCTTGAAAATCCTTCCATGGTTTTTTCTTCAAATTACTATACCTTGGAGAAATTTTCCTATATGCTTCTATTAATTCAAAATCCATCTCTGGCAATGTATGAATAATAAAGCATTGTGCTTTATCAAGTTTCTTTTTCCTTCACTCCAATCAGCCAAATAAGAAATTTTATATATTTACTTCTCTTTACTCAAAATGAGGGAATCAATTATTCGTCTTTAGGTGAAAAAAATGAAAAAACTAAATGTAGGTGTGATTGGCACAGGTAGTTGGGGAAAGAATCATGCTCGCGTCTTTACTGAAATGAGTAACACAACACTTGCCGGAGTATTTGATTTGGATCAGAAAAGGGCAAATGAAATAACTAAGCTGTACAATACAAAGCTTTATTCTAGTATTGAAGAGATGCTTAAGGATGAAGAAGTACATGCAATAACAATAGCATCACCAACTTCAACCCATGCTAAGATTGCAAAGCAAGCAATAGAAAACGGAAAACATGTACTAATTGAGAAACCAATGACTAGTACAGTTGAAGAAGCAGAACAGATAGTTGATTTGGAAAAAAGCTCAAACGTTGTTGTATCTGTAGGTTTCATAGAACGATTTAATCCTATAGTATTTAGATCAAAAAGGTTAGTTGAAAGAGATGAATTAGGAGAACTTGTTTTAATCAGCGCGAGACGACTAGGTCCTTATTGGCCTGATAGATTAAAGGATGTTGATGTAATTCGAGATGTGAGTATTCATGACATAGATGCTTTTCGATATATAGTTAATAAAGAACCTAAGTCAGTATATGCGAGAGGAGGGAAGTTAAGGCATACTTATCTAGATTATGCTGAGATTTTGTTAGATTTTGGAAACGGAGTAACAGGTTTTATTGAATCTAACTATCTAACACCTCACAAATTAAGAAAGTTAATGCTTACATGTGAAAAAGGTATAGTTGAGGCAGATTACATGTCTCAAGAATATGTAATTGAGGATGCAGAATGGTTACGCACTAAAAAGCTTGAATGGAAAGAACCTCTAAGTGCTGAGATGCATGCCTTTGCAGAAGCTAGTTTGGGAAATGCTCCACCTGTAGTGACTTCCTTAGACGGGTTGAAAGCATTGAAAATTGCAATATCTTCAATTAAGAGTGTTGAAACACATCAGATTATAGATTTAAATTTCTAAAAAATAAGCTATAAAAATAATAAAAAGGGAAGGAGTTTTAGGTTTTATTTTAAGCCTAAGAATCCTGCTAATGCTGGAACAGTTTCACTTACTTGTTCGCTTGCAAATATTTCATAGTATTGTCGAAGAATACCCGTTGTTAGAAGAATACCCGTTCCAGTACCTAATGCACCTAAGAAATCGGCAAAGGCTGCTAGAACACCTATAAAGAATCCTCCTAACCATGCTGCGGTTGGAATATATCTTTCTAAGTATCTTTCCACAATTCTTGGATTTCTTCTAAATCCAGGTATTTGCATATTTGCATCAAGTAATTGTTTTGCCACATTTTTCGAACTCATACCTGCCGTGTCTATCCAGATCCGTGAAAATATTCCACAAAGCGCAATCATCAACACAAGGTAGATTATTGCATTCACAGGATACTTCGCTATCTGCTCTGGACCATACGGCGCCGTAGTATACGACGCCAGACCCGTTATAGGTGCGAGTTGTTGATTACCCGTCCCACCAGATATGTCCTCCCACGTGCCAAAGAATCTGACTAGGAAATATTTTATCCCTGAATCAGCACCCTTCCAATTATTCCACATTAGATTTGAAATGAAGTAAATGTTAGCAAATAAAGCACTAACTAGAATTACTGGAATGTTTGAAGTATATAGGAATTTTATTGGGTATCGAGCTGGCATCTTATATTGACTGTGTTGTACTGGAATCTCAATCTTAATTGAATCAACATATATTACTATCGCAAACACTACGATCGTAGCCATTAAACCAATCAAGTCTGGAGTTCTACCCACTCTACTGAAAGATGCAGCTACAGACGCTTCATCGTTGAAAATTCCTTGGAAGAAAGCTAGAATACATCCTCTAAAATAGACAAATCCTCCAGAAGGTTCAGGGCTAAGACTGAACATACCATCAAAGATGTTGAATGATACACTCGCCGCGATAAATAGACTGATACCGCTCCCAAGACCATAACCTTTCTGTATTATTTCATCCATCAAAAGTATAATGAATCCCGCCACTAGTAATTGAACTAATATAAGCATTGAAGCTTCAAATCCAATATCCTCTCCATAAGCTCCTCCTAAGATATAAGCAAGAGCTTCAAAGATAGTCATTAATACAGCTAGAATCTTTTGAGTTCCTGTGTATAATGCTCTTTCTTCAGAATTCGAGAAATCAACCTTAATGATTTGTGATCCTACGAGCAACTGCATAATTAGACCTGCTGTAACTATAGGACCTATCCCAAGTTCAGCTAGACTTCCTCTTTGAGAAGCCAAAATTGCCCTCATAGCAAAAAATGGATCAGTACCTTCATCCTTAGGTACTCCTACCAGAGGTATGTTTAACATCACCAAGTACAGGGCTAATATTCCGAAAGTCCAAGCTATCTTCCTCTTGAAAGATATCTTCCTTGCAGGTTTTTTTACCTCAAAGGTAAAGCGTTGAAATGGTTTGAATAGTAGTAGGAATTTTGACGTCATTGAAACCACCGGTTCGATTTCAAACTCAAAGAAGATGTTTCATTTATGAGTTTTTTTATGTATGTGTGTGAGAAAATAAGATGAAAAAAAGAACATGGGGGGTTATACTTTCTATATTTATCAGTTTTAGCGCAAATTGTCCAATCTCAAAAATAATTAGGTTATCGAGTGAAAAAGCAATAAAGAAGAAAAAGAAACATTTTAAAACAAAACAAGTGTAGGATGAACGTAAGCTATTCTTACAATTAGACGTGCCAGGATACTCAAGCGGTATGAGGCTAGATTGGAAATCTAGTGCCTATTCGGTTCCGGGGTTCAAATCCCCGTCCTGGCTCCACTTATTGTTTTAAATCTGTTTACTTGATTTTTTTGTCTTTGAAGCAAATACTTAAAAAAATCAGTTACGCTCTCAAGCTAAAGTCATTTGTGCAATTTAGAAAATGTTGGAAAGCACAAGGCGAAGCTCAAAGGAAAAAATCCTAGTTCTGAACTTTCAGAAACAAAGAGCACCACAACTTCGGGTTGTGGAATAAAAAACACAAAAGAGTGAAAATATGTCATTTCGCCATTTAGTTAGAATAAAGTCTACAGATCTTGAAGGACACATGCCTGTTCCTATGGGCCTTTCAAGAATAACTGGAGTTAATACTCGATTAGCTCAAGCAATTGCAAAGATATTGAATATTCCTGCATCAGAACGTATAGGTTTTCTTACTGATGCTAAAATCAAGGAAATTGAAACTGTTATCAGTGATCCCGTAGCTGCTGGAATACCTGCATGGTTAGTTAATCGAAGGAAAGATCGTCAAACAGGTGATAATATACATATCACTGAGGCACAACTCATCCTGCAAACAAAGCAGGATATTGAAAGATACATCCGTATACGAAGTCGTAGAGGGATTAGACACCAATTTAAGCTTAAAGTAAGAGGTCAAAAAACCCGAACTCATGGTAAGAGGGGAACCACTGTAGGTGTTTCCAAGAGGAGAAGGTAAGGTGGAATAAATGGGTGGAATACGAAAATATAGAAAGAAAATTCTTACTCCTGGTCATCCTTATGATAAAGATCGTATTGAACGAGAGTTACCGTTAGTCGGTGAGTATGGATTACGAAATAAAAAGGAGTTATGGAAAGCTAGAACATTATTATCAAAAGCAAGGCAACAAGCTCGTGCTCTTCTAGCTTTAACACCAGAAATTAGGGAACAAAGGGCAACTGAACTATTGTCACGATTAACTCGTTTTGGTATGTTACCACAGGGTGGAGATCTCGATTCTGTTCTTGCATTAGATGTTAAAACAGTGCTCAATCGTAGATTACAAACAGTTGTTCATAGGAAAGGATTAGCATCATCTCCTTATCAAGCAAGACAATTTATTATACACAGACATATCGCATTAAATAAAGCGATTGTTACTTCTCCTGGTATGCTTGTTAGGATAGATGAAGAGGAACATGTTGATTATGCACCACGTTCTCCTCTAGTAAAATCAGATCATCCGTCTAGACCACAGGCACCACCAACTCATGTTGAAGCACCTCCTGAAAAGAAGGAAAAACCAAGAGGCAGAGGAAAACCTGGAGCTAAACCTGGAACTAGACCTCCAGCTAAACCTGGAACTAGACCTCCAGCTAAACCTGGAACTAGACCTCCAGCTAAACCTGGAGCTAAACCTGAAGCTAAACCTGAAGCTAGACCTGAAGCTAAACCTGGAGCTAAGCCTTCAGCTAAACCTGGAGCTAAGCCTTCAGCTAAACCTGGAGCTAAGCCTTCAGCTAAACCT
>MEHH01000007.1 GCA_001940755.1 Candidatus Heimdallarchaeota archaeon AB_125 | reverse complement strand
CACAACCCAATCCCGACACAGCAACTTTCAGTATATTAGCCTGCTTTTAATTTTGAGGGAGTACTGTATTCATCATAATAATATCCGAAAAAACTATTTAAAGCACCACGTCTTTTTGTGGTGAATTATTATAACCTGCTACCAGTCCATGTACAGAAACTGCAGCATAGATTGGTTTGTTCTTGATTATTGAGAATTCTCCTCCTGAATATAGAGTCATAAAGGGAACATCAGGTCCTAAAGCTTTTTTGATCATATTGTTTTCTTCTTCAATTTTATCTCCAGCAATAAGCAACCTGTTACTGCAATTAATAAATAGTCCAAATAGAGGATGATCGACTCCTTGAGCAAGAGAACTAGCGCACTCATATGCTGATTCTTGAACTCCGATTCCAGATTGTGTGCAAAACTCTGCAATTTTATCACTCTCATCTAGAATTTCTTCTGGTATTGTTGCAATTACACCTTTCAAAATTGGATGACAAACAGATACAAAAGGAAGGCTTCCTTGATTTTCTGATTTCAATGTTGAAAGATATAGAAGTGAAGCATAAGCCATATTTTTAAAAGCTTCTTCATAGAGTTCCTTTGATAACCCTATTTGGTTGAGAAACTCTTCCTGTGCTGGTTTATCGTTTATTTCATGTAAATAACTACTGCTCTTAAGTCCTTTAGATAATTCAAAGCTTTTGTTTTTCTTTGATTGATCAAATGTCCAATTATGCTCAAAATTTATAGTATTTGAAGAGAATACTGTCCCAACCAATGCGTTTTGAAATACATTATCTCCTTGAAACTGATAACAGGAAAGCATATCCAAATCTATTGTAGCTCCTCCTAGGGTATTTTCTACACCATTTTCAAGTAATTTCTGAAGTATTTTGTAAGCAAATGATGTTACTCCATGTCCATTTTTAGCCATACTACGGTTAATCAGTTTTCCAACTTGATTGAACATTCCTCTGAATTTATGTGCAAAGACAGTGTCCATTGCCTTCATACCTTCAAATGCTCCAGGTGGAAAGAAAGGACCCGGAGTTAGAAAGAAACCTGTCTTGAATCTATTTTGATCGTTTTTGAAAAGATTTACAAGTTTATCTGATCCTTTTTCTGGATTTAATCGTATATTTGAATAGGATACAGGTGAATGAACATCTAGTTCTGATGACTTAATAGCCATTGCAGAACAACCTTGAGTAGTAGGCAATTCATCTGCTGTAGCTACAGCTGGGAAAGTACCTCCAATTATATTGTGTGTTCCGCTTTCTTCCTGAATCTTTGATATAGCTTTTTCATACTCTTTCTTTTCACGATAATTTGGTGTATACGCAACAAGTACGAAGTCAGGAGTACCATTAATGTCACCAATTACATCAGTGATGATTTGCTTGGTTGTTGTATGGATAGATCTGTGGCTAGCTGTTCTTGTGGCAATTTGCATGGAATAGACCTCACAAATAATTGGAAATTAAGAGAGCTTTTCTCTTAGATTCTATGGATAACAAACTCAGATTTGCATTCTTACTTGCAATAGTAGTTAAAATTGAGATACTATTTACAACATAGAAAATTACACAGAATTCATTTAGTTCATAGGTTACTTTGTTGAGATTGTTGGATTTCATCTCCAAGGAAACTTTGTCAACATTTGCTTTACACCATTGAATTATTCTTAATAATTTATGTGAATATTCTTCCTTAAATGATGAATCAACAACATCCCCATCAATTCGGAAGAGCATTGCAGCTTCAACTTCATCTAAGTGAGTCAAATCCTTTAATTCAGAACCAATTCCTTGGTTAGAGTTCATTTTTTTACCTCTTGCAGTACTTGTTTATTTGTTAATACTTCAACAAACTCTATGTTCTGTGAACCATCTCTTTCTCTCTCACCTAGAAGATTCTTAGCAATTTGAGCTATCACTCTTTTCTTTGGATCCTTATCTTTGGAGAGTTCTTTCACTCTTTTCATCAATTCTTGGTATCTTATATCGTTAACAACTGGGTCAATTATAGCACCCTGAACTGAACTAGTATCTATTACAAGTCCTGGTCCGTTTACGAAATTAAGAGGATATATCCCTTCATGATGTGGTGTTTTTCGAGATTTAATAATTTTACATGTTCTGCTATACTTTCCACCTAATCCTAGGTTTTGTATATGTATTACACTATCAGATAAGTAAATCGGGACTCTAGTTTCTTTAGCTCCAATATCTGTTTGACCAAAAGCATTGGGTTCTTCAACTGTTTGCAAAACAGTACCTAAAGAACTCAAATGATGGTAAATCTTTGTTAGAACTTTTCTTTGTTCTTTCTCTGAAGGAAATTCCCATAATATTGGAGTAAGAGGATCAAGTATAATTCGAGTGTGTTTAACATTTCGATGTTTCAATTTTTGTGCTAAAGCTGGAAGAATGTTTGTCATAAACTCAACAATCTTTTCACTTTCCACTAAATGAATCAAATCTTCAGCATCATTTGTCATATTACGAATGTTAATTCCTAATGATTCAGCTTCACCAATCAATTTAGATGGTGTTTCTTCAAAAGACAAATATAGGGTGTGGTCTCCTTCTAAAAGTCCTTGATACAAGTATGCTAAGGCAAAGGTAGTTTTTCCTGTTCCACTACTACCTACTATTGAATTAATAGTGTTCTTGATTATTCCTCCATTCATTAGAACATCAAGACCTTCTATCCCAGAAGATATTCTCTCGTGGTTTATCATAGACATCTATAGTTATACATCAACAAGGTAAATAAACTCCACAATTTCTATCTATTGCTAAAACGCCTTTCTTCTTGGTTATGGGCTGTTAAGTTCAGTTTAATGAATTAACACATAGAGTAACATTTTAGTAAAGAAACAAAAATACCTATCTCGAGATTAATGGGTTCATTTTTACAAAAGATAAAAGATCTGTTTGCTTCTGAAGAGAAAAAATTCTCTATGATGCTATTAGAAAAGTTAGAAACAACAAATTTTGTCAATATCAGAAAAGTACAAACTAAGATTTCTTTGGAAAAGCGTTATGTAGTCATTACTAATTTGCTTTCAAATAAGAAATTAACAGGTGTTTTTCTTCCAGAAAAATCTCATTTCTTTTCAATTTCAGATGCGGAATTATCAGAAATAAGAGAAACGTTGAAAAAACAAGGAATAATTGAAATTTCAATTGTAAAAAGTCATTGGGCTGTAACAGATAAAACCTTAGTGCCTTTGTTAAATCATTTAGAAAAAGGAATCATTGGTGAAAAGAGATATTTTACTATTACTTATCTACAAAATGCCATAAAATCCTCTTTAACCGATACCGCTGAATATGAAATCCAAGAGCTTGAGAAAAAACATGGAATAGAAATGGATGTTTTTGTTCAGCTTATTAGTAATATGATTGAAGAACAATTACTTGATGGCGTCGTGAAAGACAAATCAATTTTCTTGAGTTCAGAAACCTTTGGAAATATTATGATTGAGTTTCTAGAAGACAAACTAGACAGTGATATGGAATTATCTTTTGATGAGATTTCTTTTGAATTAGGAGTTCCCTCATCAAACATTGAACGTTTTCTTGTAAGTTATGTTGATAAAAACCCAGGTAGTTTAGTTATATATCCTTTAGAGAAAAAGATAATTTTCAAGGGATGATAAACACAATTCAAGATACTTAAAGTTCTCTTGACTCTTATCTGTCGAAATCTTTAAAATAGTATGTTGTAACTCGAACCTTAGATAAGAATGGCTAGAAGATTACCTTGGTTACTCCCTGGAATTCGTAGACCTAATTTCAATTTACATCAGATCTCAATTCGTATGCCAAAAAGAATTCCAAGAAGTTTAATTTATGTCGTAATTTATTTGATCGTATTTTACATCTTTGGCGGGGGAGCATATATGGTTGTAAATCAAGATACTCTCGTAAGTATTGGTCAAATCGGTAATAGTCCTCTATTCATTGCTCGAAGTATACATACACAGTATCTTATTGAAGGGCTTGTTATTTGCTTTATATTGGCTTTTGCTGCAGTAAGCTTATATTTACTCGATTATGCAACAAAATTTGCTTTTGATGTAGGAACAGCTCAAAAAGTCGAACTTATTGCTACAATTTTAGTTATTGTATGGTATGTTGCTGTTATATTGATCTTTAACGCGAAGTTGTAGTAAAAAGTTAAAAACTACTTTCAATTATTTCAATGCCTTCATTTGTGACTTTATACAAAACTTCTTCTCTTTCTTGTTTTGCTTTCCACAATTTCTTATTGATATTTCTTAGTCTTATCTCTCTATCTGAATAATTCATAATAGCAGAATTTGCTACAGGTCTTATGATTTTCTTTTCCTTTTCTCTGAATGCGGTTACTTGATTTGTTATCAGAATTGGAATTTGATATTCTTTGCTAATCATATTCAAGTATGCCATTTGCAATGTTAATAACCTATGTAAGCTCATTTCATTAATCTGGGAACTTCTAAACCGAAAGTGATCTGTTATTCCATTGACAGCTATGAATGCATAATTAGTATTTGGAATAAAATTGTGGATTTTCATCAAAGTTTTGATTTGTTGGTTTTTATCGAATATACTAATAACGGTGATATCGTTAAGTTCAACTTCGTAATTCAGATTAATTTCCTTTAATCTCTGAGCGCTAAAATTTATCTCGCAGTCGAAAAATAGTGCTTTCCTCCCATTCAAACTTCTGCATGTTTGGTAAATTAGAGTTGTTTTTCCTGAGTTTGGAGGACCTACTATGTGAGTTATACCTTGAGGAACTGTTCCATTTTTCAGTAAATCTAATAATGCCAAATTTATCACTAATGTTAAGAATTATACTTTATTCTTTGTTTAATAATATATTAAAGCTTTGAAAAGAATAGCTCTTTTTAGACTACCAGAAAATAGATTATTAGAGAAAAGACAATAATTCCAATACCTTTTCCTATTTTGTTTATATTATAACTTAAGTTTTTGTTGATTAATCCCTTACTAGTTTTTTCAGTTGTAATCATTAAACCTATCAATATGCCTACCTTAGACGCATAAAGGAGAATCAATAAAACAATATTCAGAACGTTTTGAAGGGTTCCTTCTCCAATGTCCAACGCCATATTTTTCATTAATCTAATTATAGTTTAAGTTAAATACTCCACAAAAAATAGACAAGATTTTTAGTTATTTTCTTTGAATTTTTTGCTTCTTGGGCATTCTACTTTTATGCTTATTATTTGCAATTAATGTTTTAATCCTATTCACTTGAATTTCGCTTAAACCAATTGTTTTAGCTAACTCTTTTTCTTTTACTCCCTGTTCTAAACCGATTAAGAATAAATCTAGTTTTTCATAAGAAACCCCGATTTCTTCCTCATCAGTTTGATTAGCCCAAAGTCCTGCAGTAGGAGGTTTTTTTATGATTTTAAGGTCCACATTAAGTTTTTCAGCAATTCTAAATACTTCGGTTTTATATAGATCTCCAATTGGCCAGATATCAGCAGCTAAATCTCCAAATTTAGTTCCATACCCTATTAAAATCTCAGATTTGTTTGATGTTCCTATTACTAATTTGTTTTCAAGATTAGAAATGGTATAGAGATTAACTCCTCTTAAACGAGCTTTCAAATTTCCTTTAGCTAGCCGATTCTCTTTTAATTGTGGATAAATTTTCATCATTTCATTAACTAAAAGTGAAATGTCGATGATTTGGAGAGGAATATCTAATTGATTTGCTGTTAG
Organism: Candidatus Heimdallarchaeota archaeon AB_125; assembly: GCA_001940755.1. Lineage (GTDB taxonomy): Archaea > Asgardarchaeota > Heimdallarchaeia > Heimdallarchaeales > Heimdallarchaeaceae > UBA460. Next base: position 21,581 of record MEHH01000007.1, on the reverse strand, counting down.
TTGAGCATCTTGAGTATGAATTGTATCAAGTTCATTTTCAGGTAAATGAATTAGAGACACATTTTCTTTTCCAATTGCAAGGGTCGTTAGATGTGCAATTACAGCAGAATCAATTCCACCACTTAATCCTATAACTGCTCCTTTTGTATTCGAATTTTCAATTTCACTTCTTATAAAATCAGTAATTTCTTTAATAATTGAATCTTCATCTTTGAGGAATTCATTCATTTAACTCAAGACATCTAGATTATTGAACTTAATAATTTTTTCAGTCTGCATATATTAAATTAAAATAGGATGTGGAGCCTCGAAGGGGGTTTGAACCCCTGACCTCTGCCTTACCAAGGAAGCGCTCTACCAGCTGAGCTATCGAGGCAAATTCAATAAAATCCTTTTTGTACAACTTTTAAAGATTCTGATTCTTTGTTTATTACAATACTAAAATCTATAATTGGTCATATTCTTAAATAATTTTTGTTTTTTCAGCTGAAAACAAAAAATCCACAAAGGGCGAAAAGTCTAAATATACTTTCTTTAATTTCCTAACAAATTACTTAGTAAGGGATAATATGAAAAATCGCTCTTTAGTATTCTTGTTAATATGTTTGGTAACTGTAACCAATGTGCCTTACCTCTATAATGTTTCAGGGCAACAATCGTTGAATTACGTGATTCTTTTTGATGAATCACATGGACAAGTTTTCAATAGAACTTTAATGGATACAGCTTTGGACTCCCTTACTAACATTACAATCGAAGATCCTGATACAGAAATTGTAGTTAAACTTTTATTCCAGACAGAATCAAGATTTAATTCTACAAATCTTCAGGGTGTAGATTTGCTCATTTTTACAAATCCTGGACTTGAGGAAGAGGATAACTTAGAACAAGCAGAGAGAGAAGCAATTCTTGACTTTACAGAACTTGGAGGATCCTTATTTTTGCTTTGCAATCCATTGACTCAACAAGATAATATCACAGGCCATCCTACAACTATGAACGATCTTCTAATAGAGAGAGAAGATTGGTTGACATCTGCAAGATTTATGTTTGGAGTAAATCAATCATTTGCTAGAGTTATTGTAGACGATTTCAATAGTACTTATGGTAATGAAACTTATGTCACATTTAATGAATATAATTCCACAAAAATAATTTTTAACCAAAATACTGTAGACTTCTTCAGGCAAGAAACAGAAATAGATAATGTTACAATTTACTCCAATTCTATCTCTTTAGGCAATGAAAGACTGGATGAAGACATACTAGATAAAACAATCCAAGTTGGAAAAACACCTATCACATCATATGCAATTAATGAAGACTATGACATATATAGAGATCCAACTAATGGTTTTCTTACCTGGCTCTTTGCTAAAAAAACTGGAGGTACCAGATTTGCTATGTCTGGATCTACAATAATGTTCAGTGATTTAGAAATTGCAGAAAATACAACATGGATTGAACAAAATCAAAATCTCGAATTGTGGAATAATTTGATTCTTTGGCTCTTAAAATATACTCCTCACCCTGAAAGAGATCCTCCTGCTGTATGGGTTTTCGAAAACTATGCTTTGCTTGTTTTTGCTATCTCAGCTGCAATTTTCGGTATTTCAGTTCTTGTTTTTAGATACAGGAATAAAAGAAGAACCACAGTTAAAATAAAATAACGGAAGTTCTCTTTCCATTTTTCCCTTTTTAGTTTCCACAAAAAGTGGTGTATAAATATCCAAATTACCATATTTTTATGATGGATGTCAAGAGAACTATTGATGCGAGTACGGCTACTCTTAAATTGTTAAATTCGCTATTCAGTGGCGAAATGAACATAGCTGACATTAGATTTGAGATTGGTGATTTATCCAAAACTATGGTTAAAAATCTCTTCAGAGACAGTTTTCCTAGATTTAATCAAAATTTAAGAGATAAGCTTACTAATGTCTTTATAAGATACTGTTATAACGATAAAAAAATCTCATCAAATGAGTTTTGGAAATTTACTAGTTACAAAGATTTTTGGATTGAAATAAAGAATTTTCACAATAATATATATGTAAGAAGAATGAACTTGAGTGAGGTTATTCAATTCTTTGAGAAAAGCTTATTGACAAACACAAGAAAACTAAAACTAGATTTCGTAGAGAAAAAAGTAATAGAAAAGATCGATAAAAACCCCAATATCCTCAATAAGGATTTGGCAAATGAGCTTGGGATTTCAGAGAAAAGAATAAGCAATATAATAGGTTCTTTGAAATCAAGAGGAATTTACTTAGGAGGCTTTGCTGATTATTCTCAGCTAAATGCTTATGAGTTCTTTGGGTTTACAGAAATTGAGAATTCAACTAATGATTTGAAATTTCTAGACAAACTCGCCTTATTTCCAGATTTCAAACTTTATCATGGTTTATCTTGTCAAGAAATAGAGCACCCCTATGTCTATCAGGTTATAAATAAGAAGGTTTTTTGTAACACAAAAGTGTTGAACCGTGGGCTTTCATTTCAGGATTGGACGACTGTAAGTACTCCAAAAACACCAGAGAAGAATTCTGCACATGAAAGTAATGTAGACGAATTCTATGTTCCCACATCCAGTAAAAATCACGTATTACAACTCATGAAGAATTGTGAAAGAGATTTCAGAAGACCCAATATTAAGAAAATTGCTGAGGAAAATGACGTTTCTATCAGAACTCTGTTTAGAATAAAATCTAAGCTAAAAGATATGGGGTTGATTCAACCACAAATCTTCATAGAAAATGAAGAGCTAATGGCACTAGTGATTATTTCTTCAAGAGAACTTCATGAATTTTATAATAAAGTACCATCTGTTAAGTCGTACGAAGTTCAAAATATGGAAACTGATAAGAAATGGTTTACTTTTATGTTCATTTTTGCTAGCGATTTCACCTTTATTTATTCAAAGCTCAAGAATAACTCAGAGATCTTCCAAATCGTTGGAAAGAAATCAATGAATTTGGTATCACAATCCAATCAAAAGATTTATACAAAATAAATAAGGAAGTTGCTAAATGTCAAGTCAACGCTCATTAAAAGAAATTGTAGATGTAATTTCAACAGAAACAGGAATGGGAAAAGAGGAAATTCATCAGCTTATTAATGATAAAATGGAAGAGTTAGGGGAGTTTGTGACACAGCTCGGAGCTGTTCACATTGTAGCAAGAGAAATGGGTGTCGACCTTTCTTCAGAACCTCCAATTCAGGTACAATCCACTTTAAGTGTTAATGAGTTGGTTCCAGAACTTGCTAATGTTAATCTAATTGGACGTATTTTTAGAATATATAATCTACATAATTTCAAGAAGAAAGATGGTTCTGATGGTGTTTTACAGTCAGTACTAGTTGAAGATAAAACTGGTAGAACACGTGTAGTATTTTGGGATCAGAAGGTAGTTGAGTTACAGGAAAACAACTGTAAAGTAGGGGATCCTATCCGAATCTTGAATGGTTATACAAGAGTAGGAAGAGATGAATCTGTAGAGGTACATTTAGGAATTAGGAGTCAAGTTCAAATAAGACCCTCAGGCATTGATGATTCTGTTCTACCTGTGTTTGATTCTACTTCCTCCAAAATAAAGGATATCAAGGGAAATGAGATTGACCTTTCATTAAATGGAAAAGTCACTCAAAAAGATGATCTTCTTGAGTTTGAAAGATCTGATGGGTCAAAAGGTGTTAAACAAGGTTTAGTTCTTGGAGATGAAACTGGAGAAATTTATGTTAATTTCTGGAATGAAAAAGCTCATGATGTCAAAGATATCGGTTTAGGAGATATCATTGAGGTAGTGGGACTAGCAGCTAAAGTAGGTTTGAAAGGGCATCTAGAAATGCATTCAAGTAAATATACTAATGTTGTTAAAAAGGAAGATTCTGAAGATATAATTGTGAAAAAGGGTTTTGTTGGTTCAGGAACAGATATTGGTGCTCAATTGTTACCAATAGCTCAGATTACAGAGTTAAGTTCTCTAATTTCAACTAAAGGTTTGATAATCAATATAAATCCAATGCATGAGTTTTCTAGAGAAAATGAATCTAAAGGTAAAGTAAGAGATATTACAATTTCAGACAATACAGGAATTATTCGTGTTGTTTTATGGGATGATAAGACCCAATTAATAAATGAAGATGATGTAAACAAAGTTATTTCTATACTAAATGGTTTTACAAGAAAAGGAAGATATACAGATATCGAAATTCATTGTGGAAATCAAACTAGAATGGCTGTAGAAAGTATAGATTCCAATTCTGAGAACCAGTATCAGTTTGATTTTTCCAATATTAAAGATATCACTGATGATATGAATGAAGCACACATACAAGGTATTGTGAGTGATTTAAGTCCAATTCAAGACATAAAAACCAAAGAAGACGAGATTATTCAATTAAGAAACCTACGAGTTGAAGATCAATCAGGAACTATTCGCATTACTTGTTGGCGTGAGAATATAGCTAAAATTTCTGATGTGAGTGTTGGTGAAGGTATTGAAATTTATAACGCTAGTGTCAAAGAAGATGCTGGTTATGGTACTGAGTTATTAATTAACAAAAATACTATTGTGAAGAAATCATTGAACAATTCATCTAATCCGCAAGGTTTTGTATCAAGTTTAGAGGTTTCTCCTCTTAAAATCGACTTGGAGAAGATTACAGACATTGAGGATATCAAAGAAGGAGATGAGGTTTCCATTCAAGCTACTGTGGTTAAGCTCATAGAAAAGCAATTTGTATACCCTTTGTGTCCTGAATGTAAAAAGAAAATGAAAAAAGAAAATGACAGCTATAGCTGTGCAAATCATGGGGAAAAGGAAAAACCATTAAATCGAATTCTTTTTACTTTTGTTGCTAATGATGGAACAGGAAACATAAATGTTCTTTGTGCTGGTAAATTAGCTGAAATTGTTTTGGAAATGTCTGCTGATGCTGCAGCACGAATGGTAGAAGAAAATGAATCAGAAAATGCTCCTTATTCTTATTTGAAGGCTAAGAATTTTGTTAATTCAGAGTTAATAATAAGCGGTAAAGTAAATCAAAACCCCTATCTAAAAAGCCTTGAAATTATAGCAAATTCAATTGAGAAGGTTAGATATGCTGAAACAACCAAAAATATGGTAAAGCAGATTCATACTGAATAAAACATTTTACTCATTTTTGCAATTGGTCGAAAAGCTTATTAATAAACAATAAGCAGCTTCAACCGATAAGTATGGATTTCGTTGTAATTAAAACTGTGGTAATTATTATTGTTATATTAGCTGTCATTTTTGCACTGTTTTACCATGCATTTAGTGTAGGAAAAGAAGAAGAAGCATAGCTTCTTAAATTTCAAGGACCATTCCTTTTTTCTTGTTATAGACTTTAATTATAGCAGTTACGGCGCCTAGTAGTACTCCTGAACTAGATACTAATGGTACTACTATGTTTGTTATTGATTTCATATTAGAGCTCTTAGTTCCAACTAAATCAAGTATCAGCACACTATCTTTAGCTATTTGTAGATTAGTTGCATAGACATAAAGATCGTTTATTTGTAGTTCATACAAACTAGTAACATCTTGACCATTATATGATAGAAGCATCCAATCATATTTTGAAGTTGAATAACTTTCATTCAAATAATATAATATGGAAACATCGGAGTAACTCCTTGCATCTGAATTTATAACGAAGTGTATTGATATCTCTGTATCATTCAATTCAGCTGTTGCTAATAGATTTGGCCCGATTGTAACTATCTTTAGTTTGTGATTATTTACACTAGCATCTGCTTGAATATGCCAATAAAGGGCTTCTGAATCTAAATAGACAGGAATTTGTAACGAATCAGTTTCCACATAAGCTTCCAAAAGAGGTAACATATCATCATCAATATAGTATTTCCATCTATCATGTGAAGATGGGTATGTAATATCGTATATCAGAGTAATATTTTCAGCTATTATTACATCTTCACTGCTTCTTTCAGCAGTACTAAGCAAATTTTCTAACAGTATTTGGAATGATTTTGTTACTATAGGTGTAAATGCTTTGAAAATTGAACAATTAATATCAACTATCAAAAGATCTTGCGGTAATGCGATTTCATATGTATAAAGCCCTTGTTCATCTGTAATTCCTGAATGAGTTTCATAGTCATTAACTTCTATTGTAATCGGAACTAGACCAACTGGCGAATCATCAGAAGTTACATTGAAATTTAAAAGATAATCTGACGAAATCTCTGCACTTTCATACTCAAAACCTATATTGATCTCACTGTCGTAAATCGTAATATTTACCGTTGCTTGAATTGAAGCATGTGAAGAAGATTGAGCTAAGATATGTAAAACAGAATTGTTTTCTGTAAGATAAAAAGAAGAAATTCTGAAAACATAGTGATCTCCAACAAGAACACTTGGTAAAACTTCACCCTCTAAAATTCCACTTACATCTGGATTTTCAATTTCTAACAAATTCAAGCTTAGATAAGATACACTTAGTTCTTCCATTGCATATTTTGGAATGTAAATCTCTTGCTCAACTATTAATTCAGAAGCTTCTCTCATTAAATTTATAGATGTATTTTCATACCCTATTAGATTACCTTCCATAACAAGGAACGTTATTTCATAATCTCCACTCACAATCTCTGATGGAAAAGTAAATTCTAGATTATTGCTTACTAATTCACCTATGTTGCTGCCATTTTCCTCACCTATCCAGAATACTTCAATTTGGTTATTTTGAGGTGTTTCTAGAAAGCTGAATGTAGCATTTAGAGTCTCAAAAATAGTCTGTTTATCGATATCCAAAGTCAATATCTGATTAGGTAAACTAAACTGGAATTCAATATCATAGATTCCTGCCTTTCTAGCTAGTGATAGGTTTCTATACCCTTCTTCTATAGCAGTTTCACTTATAATATCTGCACCCTGTGGGCTCCCCACAATAGTCCAAATATCAGGATAAGAGAAGTTGACTGGATCAACAACCAATGAAAGACTATTGATCGTCATAGTAAGAAGAATCGACGTTTCATTTTCAAAAGAAAGCTGCTTAGTATAAGGTATTATTACAGTTCCAGATGATCTCATAGTAAAATTGGCATTTATGCTATAATTTGAATTATGAAACCAATCTATATTATATTCATAGGGGATACCCTCCTCAAACAAGATATCTTCATTAAACGTCCCTTCTCCCATACCAATTGAGCTTATTTGTATATCATTCAATTTTAGATTTATATCCGAAGGCATTAATGCTGATTCAAGTTTTAAGTCATCAAACAGAACTGTACAATCAGAAACCTCTGGAGATATAACGTAAATTCCAAATGATTTTAGCATTGTGGGTATTAAAGGATCTGATAAAGAGAAGAGATCACTCATATAGAGTGTATAATCATTCCATTGATCATTCCAACTGCTATTTTGCATTAACCTATACACAATGAACGGAGATGTTGTATTGTCTCCAATTGAGGGAGGTTCTACATCTGTGTAGTGCCAGTGAATAACCATAATGCGGCAAGTATCAAAAACAAAATCAAAGATTAAAGATGAGTTTATCACATTTTGTAAGCTTGAATTTGATGCTAAAAGATAACTGTAAGATAATTTTGTGTCAGTGTCGTATAAACTAATATCGTCCTGATAAAGGGCATATCTTATGGATTCTGAGTTATAAGAATAGAATTTCCATACATAATCCCCATTTCTGCTTCCTGAATAATACAACCTTTCAAAATCCAAACCAGGAACAATTGCGTCTTCAGAGTAAAACTCTTGATCATTCTCTGCTCCTGGATTGTTAATGTATTGTGACTGTAAATTTGTGACATTTCCTTCCAACGTAAATTGTCCATTACTAGGTAAGAAGATACTTGAATTCTTATCTTCAAGATTTCCTTCTAAGGATTCTCCCACATAATTTCCGGTTAAACTCATATTTGGACTAAAACCATTTAATGAATCCTCTATCGAATTCATTCCATTGTTAATTGAAAAATTGTCGTCTAACTCATTTTGATCATTTTCTACAAGGCTTGAATCTTCAGTAATTTCAACTCTCTTCCTCTCCTCTTCTACATTTAAGATTCTATTTACTTCATTACCATTAACACCATTAAATGCAGTAACATCCTCATTAACCATTGGAGATTTAAGAAATATTACCATATAGAGTAGAAATACTACTGGAATTATCTGTTTGAGTTTCATTCTACCCTTTATACTAATTATATTTTAAAAACAGCACAATTTTCCACTAGTTTGCGTAATCTAAACTAATACGTTCTTACATCCATTTGTTTCGTTTTTCTTCCTCATTTTCTTTGAATCCCATATTAGTTTCATTTCAGTAATAGAACGTCTACATACCTAACAACGCTTCTTTTTGTGAGAATTGAATACTTTCAATCATCTGCCTCTTCTTTCTTTTAAGGTCAAACAAAAACACCAAAAACAGTACTAAATCAGACATGAATTAGCACACAGCTTTGTTTCAATCTTAAAAATTCTCAATAGTTTCGGAGAGGTTGTTTTTTTGAGTAAAATGGAAAGCTGCTTGTGTGATGAATGCGGTTCTAGAATTATTCAAGAAAATGGTCTTAATATATGCAAGAAATGCGGTCTTGTACATGATTCCGTTCTTGAATCTTCGTCTTTTCAATTAGGATCTATGTCTACGGACGGATCTCGAAGAAATCAACAATATACTTCAATAAATAATAATCTCGCAGTTGTAAGTTCTTTGGGATCTTCTATTGGTTCAGTTGAAGAGTACATGTTTAGAGATGCTAACGGATCTCTATTGGATGAAACAAATCAGTATAAATTTAGAAAATTTAAGAATTATTATCATATCCCAGGAGCAATAAAGGGAAAGGAGACTGATTTTCGAACTATTAAAATATTGAATGAAGTGTTTTCAAGACTTCATGTTCCCACAAAGATAAGAGATAGAACACTCTTTCTTTATTATAAGTATAAATCTGAACATCAGAAGAAAATAACAAACCATGTTCTTTTATCTGCAATGGCTCTACTTCTAAGCGTTCGAGAGCAAGGACATAATTGTCCTCTTACCTTAAAAGAGATTGTTGGAACTTATAGGGAACTAGGTCATAGGGTTCTTGGTAAGAATTTACTAAGTCTTATGCAGGATTTGAATATCAAACCCACTGTAAGTGGGATTAGGAGAAGTGAAGATTATGTCTTTCGAATTTGTTCTCTAATCTGCCGTTTTGAATCGATAAAAGAAAGAATAGAGAAAAAGTATTCGATAGATGTTTATGTTTATGAAAAGATGCTTCAACTTCTATGCTTGAAAATACTTGAAAAAATTCCGTTTCCAGATCGTGGTGGGAGAAGACCTTATCCTCTTTCAGCTGCTTCAGCTTATGTTGCGGACAAACTTCTGTCAAGACAGATTAAACATTCTTCTGCTCTAACACAGAAATTAGTTGCACAATCTGCTAATGTTGCTGAATTTACAATTAGAGATCATGCGGAGTTCATCTTTTCCTATGATTATGATGATATAATCACTGAGGTTAGTGAAAGATTATCATCTAGTTTCGAATAATTCCTAAGAACATAAAAACTAATTTAGCTATCAGGAACCCTGTTCAAATAGGGATAAGATTGAGAATAAAAAATCTGACCCCTATAACAATTGCTGAATGCAGGAAGACAACAGGGATAAGCCTGAATTTTATTTTTTCTTCATTTCCCATTTTGAGCAAATAATAATTATTCAGTAAATTTATGATAAGAAAGGATATGGACAATATTGACCAAATCGAAAATGAACTAGTAAATTCTCCTGTACTAATGAAACTGTATAGATTTGAGAAAATAGGAGAAAAACCAGCGATCATAGCGATTGTAAACATAGTCACATAACGTATAATCTTTAGCCTTCTTCTATGAACTTTCAAAGAAGAATCCTTTTCTTTGAGAATTTCTTCCCGAACTCTAATTAATCTAGATGTTGATTTAACACGGTCTATAATTTCACTTTCATCTACGTAATCTACTGAAGAAAAAAGATTTTTCAAAGCAGGATAGTTGAAATCAATGGAAGAAATTACTTCATGTAAGTTATCCCCTAACTGTAGTCTAACAAGAATTTCTTCTGGTACATTTCCAGTTAAAAAGAAAGACCTTTCTAGATTTTCTCCATTTTCAAGTTTCAACGCAACATTGCTAAGAAAGTTAAAATCAGTACAATCCAGTTTATTCATCTTAATCACCAATACTTTTGTTATTCATAAAGCGAAGAATCAAAGTTCCAAAGACAGCATATAGAAGAGGAAAAATGAAAATTGTAGGAGAGTCTGCAGGTAATAGGAATGATAGAACCATACTCAGAACTAGCGGTAATAGACAAGAAACTGCTATGAAGATTACAATGTTATCTTCTACTAATTTAATACCTTTTCTTACATGGATTATGAACTCTGGATCAGATTCAATGAATGAATTTTCATTTTTTATGTTCTGAAATGCTACTTCGTATTGCTTGTTTAGAAAAATCTTCCCTCCATTATTAATTATCTCATCCTCATTTTCACCAAGATTCAGATTATAGAGCATGTCTTGGAAATATTTTGTATAATATTTGTCAGTAATACCTTTTGCAAGTAGAAGTTCCAGTGAATGTGGGAAAGACTGAGTTGCAATCATGTTAATGAATAAAGAATTGATTATCAGAAATGCCTTCTCCTCAAATTTCTTATGACGATTAATAATCTTAGAACGAATATAATCACTCAGCACAAAAAGAAATGAAACACTAGCTATTGAACTAATTAGTAGAGCAATTAAGACATTGATCATAGTAACATAATAAAAAAGAACAAACGAAACAACAAAAAACAATAGTGTTGAATTTCCTATTAATCTTAAGTATCTATAATCAGTTTCTGAAATGAAGAATTTAGAATGTTTCTCAACTTTTCCCAAAGCTACTTTGTAAAGTATTCTCTTTGGAAAAATGCTGAATTGAGTTAGTCTAGAACCTGATTGAGCATAATTTACTGCTTTCATTCAAAGTCCTCCTTAAATTCCCCATTTCTGTGATTGTTCAGCTTTGAGGTAGTCATTTCTTTCTAAAATCAAATCTAATTTGTCTTTCAGTCTTGATTTTTCTTTAATGGTTCGAAACATTTGATCTTCGTTCATATTTTCATTATATATTTCTGTTAAAAATCCATAGTCCTCTTTGCTTGTGTTATTTTGATTAATTTCGTAAACTCCAACAATTTTTCTAACGAAGGTGGATTTAGCAATTTCTCTCTTCATTACTACAATAATATCTAATGAAAGGAAATCTGAACGAGCAATCTTGTGTAGGTTTTCCCACCTTCTCAGGATTTTTTCTGCTGAATCAGCATGTGCAGTTTGTATCCCTTTTAAACCAGCATTAAGGGCTTCAAACATTGCTTGAGTATGTTCTCTTGATTGTATCTCTCCTAGATATATCCAATCTGGAGATCTATGTAATAGTTTTAAGATTTCAGCAGTCTTTGTATGGTCACTTCTACTTGATTCAAAGGAATCTACCTGAATTGATAAATGTTTGAATCCCATTGCTGTTTGGTTGGTAGATTCTATCGCATCTTCTATAGCGATTTTTCTCCAATGTTTAGGTGTATATAGATCAATAGCATTAGCTAATGTGGTTTTCCCTGCATTGGGCTCCCCTATGATTGTGATGTTTTGTCTGTCGATTATAGCTTCTACTAAATACGCCCCTAAGGAAGTTGGAAGGGTGTTAAAGTTAACTAAATCTAGTAACTCAAGTGGTTTTCTTTTCAGTTTTCGAATATTGAAAGTAGGACCATTAGGTGAAAGAGGTGGAAAATCCATCGAAATACGTGAATGAAATCTTTGTGTTTGAAATTCTATCTTAAGTGAAGGTTTCTTAGCTGATATTGTAACTGGATGCTCTAATTTAATTCTGGTTAGTAAAGCATTCAATTCCTCCTCATCAAGGATTATCTTTGTGTTACATCTGCCATAAATCTGGTGATCTAAATATATTGTAGAACCTTTTTGGTCCATGTAGATTTCATTTACATAGTGATCCAAAAGAGCGGGGATTATACTATCAAGTTTTATTAATCTGTAAATGAAAAGCTCTGTAAAGGTTTCAGGCTCAATTTCGAGACCTGCTATTTCAAGAACTTTCAACATACAGATTGACTTTATTGTATCTACTAAATCATCAAATTTCAAGATTTCTTTTCCTAGCCTGTCCTTATTCTTAATTACAACTGATGATAACTCTGCAAATAACAATGGATCCTTTTGAAAATCAAATAGAGGTTCTGCTGCATAGTGAACAATTCCCTCTTCCTCATGAATAATTATTTTGAATCCTTGAATATTATATTCGTTGATAATTTCTTTTTCGCTGTGCTTCTCTTCATGCACAGTATCACAGCTAGTAATTTAAATCACCTTCTTTCAAAGTCTATTCTAGCATTTAGTATATCAACACCACTTTTTTTAATCAATTAAGAACAAAAAACTAAGCTCTTGGTAATAGATTTAAATAGAAAAAACTTTTACATGATGTTGTGGAAAAATGGCAAAAGATTATGATATAATGTGGACTGAAAAATATAGGCCAAAAAGTCTGAATGAACTTAAAGGTCACAAAGACATTGTTCTAAGGTTGAAAGGATTTGTTAAAAGAGGAAATCTTCCACATCTTTTGTTTGCAGGACCCCCTGGAACAGGTAAAACAACAGCTTTACTTGCTTTAGCAAATGATCTATTTGGTCCAGGGAATGTGTCTAGAAATCTTTTAGAGTTAAATGCATCTGATGATCGTGGAATAGATGCAATCCGCAACAAGGTTAAAGAATTTGCTAGAACTGCATCATATGGTGGGGTTCCATTCAAAATTATTTGTTTGGATGAAGCTGACAGTTTAACTTCTGCTGCACAACATGCTCTGAGACGTACAATGGAAAGATATGTAAAAACAAGTAGATTCGCCCTTATTTGTAATTATTCAAGCAAATTAATTGAACCGGTTCAATCACGATGTGCGATTTTTCGCTTTAAACCTCTTGATGAAAAAAGTATGAAAGAGTTTCTAATTAAGATATGTGAAAAAGAAGGTTTAGTTTATGATGACGAAGGACTTGCAACAGTTCTTTATATCTCTGAAGGTGATTTAAGGAAAGCTATCAACATTTTGCAGTCAACTGTTGCATCAGGAAAATCCATAGAAAAAGTAACAGTTCTTCAAACAGTTGGTCATGCAGATCCAGAGAAGATTCGTAACATGCTGAACTTTGCTCTAAAAGGAGATTTCTACAAAGCTAGAGATGTACTTCAGCATTTAATTCTTGAGTATGGTCTTTCTGGAACTGATGTAACCTACCAGATTTTCAGAGAAATTCCATCTTTGACTTTACCTGATTTGCAAAAATTGGAACTTAATGAATATCTAGCAGAAGTTGATTTCCGCATATCTGAAGGTGCTTCGAGCAATATTCAACTTAGTGCATTCTTAGCAAAATTGGTTAAAGAGAGCGAAACTAAAAATTCCTGATTTCTTTTTATGCAAAATCTAAAGCTAAAGATTATCAAAGAAATCTAGAGCTGATACAAAGAATACTTCTCTTTGTTTTATCTTTAATTTTTCATCTACAAATTTTTTAACAATTAGCTCTTTTGTTTTCTTACTGATATTCCACTCTATGTCTTCATAAAAATGCTCCACCAATACTAATTGATTAGGATCAGCAGGTTCTATATTTAACGCTTGAACACTTCTTTGTTCAGCAAGAAGCGTCTTGGTATCTTGTAATTCTTCAACTAATTCGTTGAAATTCAGTATATAGCTTGTGATTCTTCTTACTTGTTCCCATAAAAAGGAACTTGAAATGAATTCGAGAATAATGCTATTTTCCTGTTCGAGTACATTTAAATCATCAATTTTTCTGGTTGTTTTCCTATCATCTTTTTTGCAGAATAAACTGAAATCATGCTCTCCAACAAAATGAGAACTAACAGTACTAATTTTATCTACTGTCATGGTTGAATGTGCCTCTAGAAACTCTTTTGAAACGATGTACCAATATCTCTTCCAATTGCTATATTTGGGAGAAAAATCTGTATCAACATCTGAATAACCCCAGCAAATAATTGACTTATCTTTTGGTAAAGCTGCGTTTATCTCCTCTAGAATAATCTTTTTCTCGCTGTTAAAAGAGAAAACATTACCTATAGCATTGACACATTTATCGGTTCGACTAGCACTTCTGAAGTAGTTTTCTTCTGGTGAATCAATATATCCTGTTTCTTTAAGTGTCTGGATAATTGTTCCTTCTGTAGTTTTTTTATCTAATTGCCTTTGGTAGCCGAAATAACCTTTACCTTCGTAAAACACACGTACAGCATATCTTTTCATTATTCATGAAGAACTGATAAACCGCAATTAAAAATCTACTGTATTAAGAAGAAAAATTAAAAAGCATATTTATTCCCACTATCTTACAGCCCCAATGGTGTAGCTCGGCCAATCATTGCGGACTCTCACTCCGCAGACCCGGGTTCAAATCCCGGTTGGGGCACCAATTTTTTCTTAATTCTCTCCCCAGATTTTGAATAGCTGTTTCAAGGAATGGGCAAGAATATTGTCATCTTGAAACTGGTATATCAGAATTCTACCAAATCTCTTTTCCTTGATTAACCCTACATCTGTTAGGAATTTTAAATGTCCTTTTACAGCAGAATGGTTAAGATTTATACTTCGAGATATGGCAGAAATATTCAGTTCTCCAAGTTCTGCTAGCAACTTTAGAATTCTTACTCTTCCCCTTGAGGAAAAGACATCTTCTAATGCTAATTTAGTTTGAACCTTTGTGTTAGTGTTAGTTTCAGTAGTCATTATCTTTCTCCCTCTATTTTTCAGCATATTCTACTGTTTTCTTTTGATTATCAATTGATTTCATCAAGAAGAGTTCAATAGTTTCAACGGATATATCTGGTATACTGATTAAAGTTGTTTTACCACGCATTCCTTCCCCTGAGATCTTTGTGCTAATTACATCTTGTTTGGATAACTCTTTTAGATATGACCAAACCTGAGTGTGTCGTCTAGGCTCTTCTTCGTATTCCTCGCAGACTAATTTGTAAGAACTAATAGCATCATTAGTTGAAATATAAGCATTCTTTGTATGCTTTAACTTTCTAATAATCGCAAGAAGTATCAATTTCTGATGTAACGTTAAGGTTAGAATTACCTCTCGTCTTATTTCAGGATGAATCAAAGCTTTTGCTTTTCTTACATGATCTGGATAGACTATGGGAGAACTTTCATCGTCAGCACACTGTCCTGCCCCCCAAAGTATTTCTATTGAATATCTAGCATCTCCAGATTTACTTGATATATCTGCAATTAGTTCAACAGAGTCTTCAGTTATTGTGCCATCATAGAAAGCTAACTCTGATCGGGATTTGATAATATCTTTTAAATCGGTTTCAGAGTACTTATCTAAGGAAATATGATTGGATTGAAAACTGCTTTGAGTACTTGCATCTAATTGGTGGATAAAATTCAGATTTCTTGCAATAAAGATATATGAAATCCATTGTTTTGTAGTCATTTCGCTTATTCTAAGCAAAGTATAAAGAAAATCTGTACCTACTCTAGATATAAGATAGTCAACTTCGTCTAAAATAAGCAAAACCTTTGGTGAATAGAAATCAAGTAATCTAATTAGAAGTGATTGTAATTCCTCAAATGAGTAACCTCTTGGTGGAATAGCTTTGTTTAATTTCCTTGCAAGAGTGCTAACTATGAGGTAAGGACTTTTGTAAATTCTACAATTAATATAGACAAGCAAGAAGTTCTTGTTTTTGTCTATGTTTTCTAAAAGCTGACCAAAACGTTTAGCAAGAGTTGTTTTACCAGAACCTGTAGGTCCGGTTATACAGATTTTTCTCAATGGTTCGTCTTGTGCCTCGAAAATTGTTTTGAAGTATTTAGCCAATGTCCTGAGTTCTTCCTCCCTATGTGGAAGATATGGAGGGGTGTATGTAACAGACAAACAACCAATGTTTTTGAAGACAGTTGGTTTTTTGATTAGTGAATTAAAATATTCTTCATCTGATGAGTGCATCATATCGTCTCTAAGTTAGTCAAGGGAATTTACTATTTATACTTAATAGAGAGACATCTCTGAAAGTGAACTCTTGACTAAAAAGGTCCTTCTCAATATTTTGGTTTTTGTTGGGTTCTAAAAGCACTTTTAGAAATAAAGCAGAAATCAAAAGTGTTGAATGTAAAGAGAAAAACCATTTTTGTTTCTTACTTGTCAGTCTTTTCTTATTGTGTTTATGTATGCTCTTTCAGATATTAAGATAGCAACTTTCCAAAGAGCTGAAACATGATGTACAAACTAAAACACGATCCTGGAGAAGGAGACGATGGAATTTTACCACCTGCATGGCTTCCAAATTGATTAAACAGTGGTTGAATATGAACCCAAAATTTGACCCTGGTGATGATAGCGATTTACCTCCTGGTTGGTTCCCAAACTAACCAAATCAACCTTTCCCTTTACTTTTTCTTCATAATTTTTTGTCACCTTTTTCTTTTGGGTGTTTTAATAGCTTTGTTCTACTTTTAGAGTAACCTTTCCACGAGTTGAAATATGATGTATAAATTAAAACATGATCCTGGCGACGGCGACGACGATATTGGACCACCATTATGGTGGCCATGAGAAAGCTGAATGCTTTCATTTATTTTTTTCAACCTATAGTATTTCACGAGTATATAAATGAATTTAAGGATTCTAATTTGAGATATATGAATCTGTGTGATGAACTAGAAGAGATTAGTAAACATTTAGAATTAGATTCGAATCCTCCAGAAATAATTGAAAGGCTCAGGATTTTGTCATATAATTATAAATCCAATAACAATATTCTGCTTTTAATAGACAAGTTAATTAAAAAATGCAAAAAGATAAATGATTTTGTATCTCTAATTAGTCTCTACAGCCTCAAAATCACACACTTACATCATTTGAGAGAGAATCTAGATATTGTAACGGATTTGATTCTAGAAATAAAAATACTTTCTGATAAAAATAATTATATTGAAGGTTTGGCTCTTCATCATAATCATAAATGGTTTATTGAGAAATTCCAAGGAAACAGAGATCAAGCTGAAATAGAGATTAATGAAGCTTTAAAATTAATAAACAGTAAAGAAAATCCTGATCAATTTATCTATCATTTATGTAAATATACTTTTGCTATCGAACTGTGGATCGAGCACCATGATTCAAAAGCTGCCACTATGCTTGAAGAATGTGTTCCATATTTCTTAGAAAGAGGATTAAACAGAAGCATTGCTCAAATACTTGGTACACTTTGCGTAATTTATCAAATAAATAACAACCACAAAAAGGCCGTTAAAACTGTTGAGAAAATTCTTAGAAATAGAGATTTCATGAAAGAAATAGCGGTAGATACTAAATCAATTGTTTACTATCTTGCAGGAGTAGGTCAACTATTACAGTCGAATCTGAAAAATGCTAATGGTTTTCTTAATGAGTCTCTCACAATTTTTGAAAGAAATCATACTAGTATCTATTATAATTATTATTTTATCAGAATATTGCTTCATATTGCTACGATTCAAGCTTTAACAGGAAATTGGGATTTAGCTTACAAGAACATATGCAAAATAGAACAACTTTTACAAGATGAAAACTATGTAAAAAATTTTGATAATCATAGTATGAAATATATCCCTCACTCTATAAATTTAATTAGATTTTATGTTTACTCTAGATTGCAGAATTTTGAAGTAAATATGCATAAAGAACTAATTGAATCTATATATTCTGAATTAGAAAATCAATATAGCAATCCAATACTTCTCATTGAATATCTATTAAATTCAGATTTAAAAGAAGAAAATCTGGAGAAATTAGTTAAATCAAACTTTGCAATTCTTAGAAGAGTTAAGCATATAATAGAATATCAGATCAAGAAAAAGCAGCCTGAATCATCTGTTTCTAAAAATGAAAAATCTCAGTTTCGTATTCAAATATTAATGAATAGAGAAAGAAATATTGATGAAACATATTTGGAAAAAGCATTTACAGATTTATTGTTAGCAAAGGAACTTTTTATTCAGAAAAGATATGAAGAAATACATCTGCTATTGAAGAAATACGAAAATAGATTAGATAAATTAGAAGTGCTTGAATTTCGAATTTTTATGGAAGCATTTATTCAAGTTGGTGCCTTCAAAACAGGCGATCCTTTAGGACCCGCTCTGCAATATATGGCAATAAAGAAATGCAGGCAGTATGGTTTCAGTAGATTGGAGAATAAACTATCAGACTATCTTACAATGCAAGGAAATGACACAATTAGAGCGATGATGTAACTTCCCATTTTCTTATTTTTCCTTCCGTAAACCTGCACGACGTTCAAATAAACGAAATTTGTCTTACCACATAATTATTAATTTACGTGGTAAGATTCACCAGATCAGCTTTGTCGATGGTTTGAAATCTTTATACCAAAAATCTTATGTCGATAAAGTTAAAAATCAGTAGGTTGGGTCTAATACATACCTAGGCGGAGATTGCCGAGTGGTCAAAGGCGCTAGAATGAGGATCTAGTCCTTAGTGGTCCGGGAGTTCGAATCTCCCTCTCCGCACCAATATCTATTTTAACCAAATAAATTTTCAAAAGAAACTTGAGACCAATCTATTAAACTCATAATAATTCCAAAGATTATAGCAAAAATCAATATAGCTATACCTATTAGTAGAATTTCTTCGAGTATAGGTCCTCCTCTTTTCTTCTTGAAAAGCAATTCCTTTATCCCTTGTAATAATGCTAACATAATTCTCATTATTTGTATAAAAGCTAATATTTAAGCTCCACAAAATGATTTCTTCCGTTCTTGAGTACTCTAGCTAGTTTTTGTTGATGTTCAAAAAACTTGAAGATGGAAAACCTTTTTTAGTAATATCAGTGGGTCGGATATAGAATCCTTTGCCGGGTGCGTCTATGGATATTGAACTTATAGAATTATTTCCGAATTCGATAAAATTTGTATTGTCAGATGTGACATTAGCCTTTGCTAATGCAATCAGAAGAACAGCTTTAGCTGAAGTTCCATCATTGACTATTGAAGATGTATATGTTTTGAAGAACACATCTCCTCTATTTGATGAGTTTATAGCGCACAGATTAGGATTAATTCCATTAAAGTTTGATATTGACGCTTTAGAGTTAAATTTCAGAGATGAATGTGATTGTGGGGGAATAGGGTGTAATTTATGCACAGTAACATTGACTCTCTCAAAAGAAACTGATGCTCAAGGATCAACTTTCGTTTATAGTTCAGATTTGATTTCAACCCAAGCTGGAGTTGAACCAATCAGTCCTACAATTCCTATTGTGAAGCTAGGACCAAATCAAACTCTAGAACTAGAATGCATGGCACAATTAGGCAAGGGAAAAGAACATGCAAAATGGCAACCTGTTTCTGCCATGGGTTACCAAGCATTTCCAATACCAAAAATAGATAAGGAAAAATGTACCAATTGTTTAGAATGTATAGATGCATGCTATAGGGGAGTTTACCAAAAGTCAGGGGATAAAGTAGAAGTTACTAATCCATTGAATTGCACATTGTGTGATTACTGTCTGGAAGTTTGCGAACCAAATGCAATAACTATCGGCAAAGATTCTTCAAAAGCCATTTTTTCCTTTGAAACAAATGGAGGATTGGATCCTTCAACAGTGTTAACAAAAGCTGGAGAATTAATTATCTCTAAAATCGACGAATTCAAAAAGACTCTTGAATCAACATTGACAGAGAAAAAAGAATCATAAAGTGAACTAAGATGCCTAGAAGAACAGGAACTACTGATCCAAATGTGCAGGAACTCATTCATAGTTTAAAAAGGAAAACCTCAGAAACAAAAGCTGCACTATGGAAAACCGTAGCTGAAAAAATAGAAAAACCTCGAAGACAAAGAGCTGCCGTAAATCTCAGTAAGATTAGTAGACATTCTAAAGCAAATGATGTTATCATTGTTCCCGGTTCTGTTCTAAGTGCCGGAAATTTAAATCATAAAGTTACAATTGCAGCCCTAAAATTCTCAGAGGGAGCAAAAGAAAAGATTACTACCAGTAATGGTAAGCACATATCCATAGCTGAGTTATTAGAATCAAATCATGAGGTTAGTAAGATTAAGATTATTGTTTAATTGGTGAGAAAAATGGCTAAGACCGCTACAAAAACAGAAACTCCGATTACTGTTACTAAAATAAATATTGATGCAGATAATGCAATTTTAGGAAGATTATCTACAGAAGTAGCTAAATATCTATTAGAAGGCTATGCTGTAAATATTCTTAATTGTGAAAAAGCTGTTATTTCTGGTAAAAAACACTCAGTTTTAAGAGAATATAGAGCTATGCACAAGATACATACTCATACCAATCCTAGACGTGGTCCATTTCATCCAAAAAGACCTGATCGTTTAGTTAGAAGAACAGTTAGAGGTATGTTACCCTGGAAGAAAAGCAAGGGAAAGCAAGCATATCATAGATTATTAACATATATTGGAGTTCCAGAAGAATTCGCTAAAAGTGAAATAATTAAACCTAAGTTTGCAGATGCTAGCAAATTAGATTGTAAAAGAATAACAATCGGTGAATTATGCAAGGAATTTGGATGGCAAGAATATTAGGTGATGAAATGGCTAAAGTAATAGTATCTTCAGGAAAAAGAAAAACAGCAATCGCTCGAGCTACAATAAAGCAAGGTAAGGGCAGAATCAGAGTAAATGGTGTGCCTCTAGAAGTTTTACCAAACGAATTAAGTAGAATAAAAATAAGTGAAGTTTTCATAATAATAGGAGAGGAAGTAAGAGAATCGATTGACATAAGAGTCAATGTAAGAGGGGGCGGATATATGGGTCAAGCCGAAGCAATAAGAACAGCAATTGCAAGAGGATTAATCGAATATTTTGATGACATGACCATGAAAGAAAAATTCACTGTGTATGATAAAACAATAGTTTCTGGTGATCCAAGAAGAACTGAACCAAAGCATTTTGGTGGAAGAAGTTCTCGATCAAGGTTCCAAAAATCCTATCGTTAAATCACTTCTTTCTTTTCTTTTACATTTTTAAGATGACTTTCAATTTAGATTGCTCTATGGGAGAAGGTGGAGGATCCATAGTAAGAATAGCTTCTGCTTTAGCAGCGGCTACAGAAACTGATTTGAATCTTTTTAATATTCGATCTAACAGATCAAATCCCGGTCTAAGAGCTCAACACATTGAAGCAATCAGTGCTATTAAACAGCTTTCTGGATGTGAATCCGGCGATTTAAGCGTTGGACTTAAACAGCTTTCCTTAATACAGAAAAACGCAAAATCAAACAATGCTTTTGTAAAAGTTGGAACAGCTGGAAGCATAGGCTTAGTAGCACAAGCTGTTCTGTTTTATGCTTTTTCTCAAGAAAGAGATTTGGAATTAACAGTAAATGGTGGTGCTACTCATGGAAAA
>MEHH01000006.1 GCA_001940755.1 Candidatus Heimdallarchaeota archaeon AB_125 | reverse complement strand
GGATTATCTTGGAGCTAGTGAGGCTTTCAGAAAGGTTATCTCATTTGATCCTGATGATTCTAGGATACAATTTAATCTTGGACTTGCATATCAAGAACTCTCTCTCTATAAAAAAGCTGAAGAAACCTACAAGAAAGTATTAGAGTTAAATCTAGAAGATCATGCAGCTCTAAATAATCTAGGGAATGTTCTCAAAGAGCTGAAAAGATATGATGAAGCAATTGAAGCTTATCAAACAGCTATTGATATTGAACCAGACAAAGCTATTTCTTGGGCTAATTTGGGAATACTTTACGAAGAATTGAAACTTAAGAATGAAGCTAAAGATTGTTTTGTGAAAGCAAAAAACATTGCTATGAAAAACAAAGATTATAAAACTGCTGCGAGATTCGAAGAATGGGAAAACTCTATATGAATCTCCAAGATGAAAATTCTAAAAAGGCCTGGAGAGTAGCTCAGAATTCTTTAGCCCAGTTTTTACAAAATAATAGTTTTGAAATTTGGGAAGAAAGAAGAATTGAGAATAAGCGATTAGATATACTTGCTAAAAGAATTGTTGGTGAAAAGATTTTCTATATTGTTTTTGAAGTTAAACACTATAACAAAGTATCTGCAGGAAATGAAGACAAGTTTCTAGAACAATTAAATAAATATCTAAAATTGCTTATTCTTCGTGAATTAGATAGGAAAAAATACTCCTATGTATCAAAGAAGATTTTTTTCACTGGTTATCTAGTCTTTGCAAATGATTATGGAATTTATAAAAATAGAAGAAAAAACTGGAGAAAAAATAGAAACTTTCCAGATAATAAGGAGCTGGAAACAATATGGAAGAGGAATGTTTACTTGTTCTCATCAACACAAGATCATATTCAAAGAAATCTTGAATCAATTGGACTTACTTTCTATTCCCAGTCAAAAATTTCTGATTTTTTTAATGAAGATAAACAATAACAATAAAAATCCATTTGCTATATTTTAATTAAATGAGTGTAGATATCGCTAAATACAAAGAGAAACTTTTCTCTATTCAAATCTTAGATCATGGAGTTAGTATATTCACAGAGAAATTCATAGATTTTTTGAATATAGATGATGTATTGGTCTTTGGTTTTATATCTGCACTGTATAGCTATACTTATGCTATGGGGCATGAAGAAGTTGTTTCAATTGATTTTGGGACAAGTAAATTTCTTTTTTCTGAACTTTATGATGGAAAATTACTTGTTATCATTACAAAAGAAGATCTCCTCAAAGGTGTTGAAACAGAATTAATTCAGAATATTTCTCTTCGATATGAAATATTAACAGAAAATAAATCTATTACTGAAATCTCTTCTTTATTTGATATTGGTGATACAATTATTCCCTTAGATCTTGTAGCTGAGATAAGAAGGAAAGGGCAAAAAAAACCAGAAAAAGCATCTGTATATGAATTACAGGAAGAAGTAGAAGATTTGTTACTAATGCCTGAGATTTCCATACCAACAGTACAAATGGAAGAATTCTATGTTGAAGTATTGACAGACGAAGAAAAGTTAGGTGAGGATAAAATTAATAGTATTAAGAAATCATTAACGAATTTCTTCTTGGGGTATAAGAGATTAACTTCAAGTTTATTTGCTGTTGCAAAAGATGATCAACTTTTCTCCTTTGTATTTAGTAGACGTATTTTTGCAGACATTTATCCAGTTATCAAATACATTATGGCAAACCCTGCAGAAATGAGTAAGGATTCATCTGAAACAACTACGATTAAGTCTATACAGGTTGAAAGTGAATCCTATTGGGTATTAATATACATGAATAAGAAACAAACCACGAAATCGATTGTTTTTAGCAATTTTCGTGATGAATTAGAATCTATTGCACCTCATTTGAGTAGGATTTCAAAATTTGTTGAAAGGATGTTGTAATAAGTCTCTTTTAGAAATAAAATGGAGTTTCATCAAAATTGAGAGTTTTTATACTAAATACTCTTCTTAAATTTAGTAATGCACGAGAATAAAGATAAGATTGATATACTATTAGTTCTAGTACTTACCCAAGAATACTGGTGGATAAAATGAGTCTGTCTGGCCAACAAATCGAGAAAATGCTACATGAATTTGAATCAAATACAGAAGGAGTACTGGGTTGTTCAATAATATATGCAAAAGATGCTTTATTGTTAGCAGAATCATCCCAAAAATTTGAAAGACTTGTTATTCAATGGTTAAGTGAAAAAATGCTTTCATTAGCAAAAGAATCACTACAACAACTGATGAAAGAATTTACCTTAATGAGTGTTACAATAGAAGAAAAAGATCATTTTGTTTACCTTCGACCAATTGGTGATGAATATTATGCTGTGATTATTACTACCAAAGAAGAAAACAGAGGACTTCTAGAACACAATATCAAAAGATTATTACAGCAATTGACTCCGATGATGATAGGTTAACAAAGAAGAGAGGTAGAAAACTGTGGATTTAACGACTCTAAAAGTATTAGCCAAAATGGCTAGTGGTGAAGAAGGACCAAATGAGAGGTTCAAATTTATTTCACCTGATACACGAGGAGTTCTTTGTTCCAGTTCAACATTAGAGGAGTTACATGGATGTGTATTGGATCTTGATCATGATATAATCAAAGCTCATGTGTGTTCATGTGATGACTCAGATGAAACAGGAGCTCGAGATTTAGCTTTCTATGTGCATTATGTTTTTGGGGATGCGGAACTTTCAATGAAAATCTATAGTGCTGCAGAAAGATATGCGGATGAACCAGAAAAACTAAAGCTGGAAATTAGCAATCTAATTTTTACCCGATTATTGAACTACAGTGAAATTGCCTTGATTCCAGATTAATCTCTTATATCATAATTTTTTTGTATATTGAATTTTTGTTTCGTTCGTATTCGTTTAGATATAGGTGTAGAATTTGAGTTCAAAATGCCCCACATGCAAAGGTTATGGAAAAATTATAAAAGAGAAAATGACTTGCCCAAAGTGCTTAGGTATAGGTAAAACATCCTTTACACTTGGTGGAGATGAACAGGGAGATGCTTGTGAAAAATGCAAGGGAACTGGTAAGATTATACTCAGAGAAAAGTGTCCTACCTGTGGAGGTAAAAAAGCTGTTCAATTATGTTCAAATTGTAAAAGAATTATCAAAGAACCAACAGCATCTGGTATTTGTAATGTTTGTGAAGATAAGAAAATTCCTATTGTTTATTCCTTGAAACCTCCTATCGATTCTCAACAAGTTAGAAAGGAAATGTTATTTCTGTCAAGAGTTGATGCAGTAAAAAAAGTCGGAGTTTTCGTTCAGATTGCTCCAGATTTGAATGTTTTAATAAGGACAAAAGACGTAACTCAAGATTATGCATGGGATATTGGAGAGGAAGTGATTGTTAAAGTCAATTACATAAATGATCAAGGTAAGCTGTTTGGTATTCCTGAAAATATAGCTGAATATGCAAAAGAATCTCTTCGAGGAAGAGTAAGAAAACTCCAGATTAAAGATTTGAATCAAGATATGGAAGGTTCTTATATCTCCTTAAATGCACAAGTAGTATCTGTTTTACAAACATCTGGACCTACACGATTTACTCTAGTTGATCCAACTGGTTCAATTAACGGTGCTGCATTTATTAAACCTGGAGAAAGAGCATTTCCAGAAATAGAGGAAGATGCAGTTGTTGCAGTTTTTGGTGAAATAAATAAACATAGAGATATTTTACAAATTGAAATAAGAGACATGGAAATTTTAGATGCAACAGAGAGTTCTAGTTTAGTAAAGGAAATTGAGAAAGCAATAGATAAGAAAGCTACTCCTAAAAAAATAGAATTTTCAATTAAAAGCGAGCTTCTAGAAAAGCTTAGACCTGAACTAACTAAAGCTGCAAAACGAATCAGAAAAGCAATCTACACAGGACAACCTATTCTTATACGAAACCATGCAGATGCTGATGGAACAGTTGCTGGCTTTGCTGTTCAAATGGCAATCAAAAAACTAATGGAAGAAGAGGGATATGATGATGATACGATGAGGATAAGATTGAAGCGATTACCCAATAAACCTCCTTTCTTTGATGCTATTGATGTTACAAAAGATCTTGACTTTGCATTATCTGATCAAGTAAGATTTGGTGACAAGCTTCCATTATTTGTTTGTCTAGATTTTGGCTCCAGTACCGAATCTCTTTTTCCTTATCTGCAAATTAAAGCTCTAGATCTGGAGATAATTGTTATCGACCATCATTTTCCTGATAAGGAAATTAAAGATTTAGTAGATATTCATGTAAACCCATACTTCATCGGAGGAGGTTATGAATTATCAGCAGGAATGTTGGGTTTTGAATTGGCAAGGATAATATTTCCAGGAATTTCTGATGACTTGTTACATCTTCCAGCAATTGCTGGATTAATGGATAGAGTTGAAGGTAAAGAACTTGAACAATACATCAAATTAGCAGAATCTAAAGACTATACCATTGATGACCTCAGAGATATAGGTCTTGCTGTAGATTATGAAGTTTATCAACTGAGATTCTCCGAAGGACAAAATCTGTTGAAAATACTATTCGGAGTAGATACTCAAGCTGAATGGCATACTAAAATGTACAATTTAATAGGAAAAGAAACAAAACAGAAGATGGAAAAGGCGTATAAGAATGCTTTACCACACAGCAAGACAATAGAGTTAGAGAATGGTGTTCTATTAGTAACCATAGATGTTGAATTATTCACTCATAGGTTTACTTTTCCAAATCCAGGAAAATTAACTGGGCTGATATTTGATTATCATTGTGAAAAAAATCCAACAAAAGCAGTAGTAACACTTGGTGAAGGGCCTGATTTCATTATTCTACGGTCAAAAGGTCTTGTAATCAATTTTCCTGATGCAGTAAAGCTTATGAAAAGTAAAATTCCTGAAGCTGATGTAGAAGGAGGGGGACATGAAGTTGTTGGGTCATTCAAATTCTATGAAGGGGTTCGAAAGAAGGTAAAGAAATTCTTTATAAATTATTTATCAAAACTAGAAATTAAAAAAGATTGAGAAAAAGAATCAAGAATCTTCTCCCTCTTTTTCCACTTCTTTCTCTTTTGATTTTCTTCTAAATACTCTTCTATAACCCTTTGCAACCCCTTTTGCTGTTTTCTTATATGCACCACCAATCGCCCCTGCAACTTTTTTTGTTGGGGACACAATGACTTTTTGGGCAGCAGATTTAGCACCATACTTAATTCCCTCTTTGATAAGCATATTTGCATAATCTTTCCATGAATCTTCACCACGTTTGATCCTATCCAATCTTTCCTCCAATTCTTCAAATGATGGCATAACTTCAAATCTATACAATTCTGGAGAGGAATAGAAACGGAACCTTGAAGACCACCTGTAATTTAGTAGGAAAAATATCATTAAAATTGGTAGAAGTATGATTGCAAATTTATCTTTTAAACCAACCAAACCATTAAGTGAAAAGAAAACTTGGGAGAATAAATCTTCTGTTGCTATGAATTGAAGAATAGTAACATGATATCCTAAAACTAATCCCATTAAAGTAATTAACACTCCAAGTGGTCCCATAAATTTAGGGATTTTTAAGAGCCCCCAATCTTCATCAATCTTAGTATCTTTAGCGTTTTCATCTGATGATTCTTCAATTGTGTAAACAATTTCTTCTTTTTCTTCTATTTTTCTTATTCGCTTACCATATCTTGAAACTGTATAGAATATTAGAAAAAGAGCCATAATTATACTGCCTACATTATCATATGGAATAATGTCAGCTTTTCCTCTATTTTGAAATGTGTAGATTGCATATTTCCATAATGTAAAGGAGGAAAATACGAAAAAGAATGCAAGAATTGTGAAAAAGACATCATCTCTCTTCCCCCATACAAAGATAATAATATTAACCAAAACAACTGCTAGAAGAGCAAATAGAACAGTTACTAATACAAAAACAAAGCTGTTTATTGTTTCTGCAGTTATTGGTACACCTAAGAATCTAATAATAGAATCATAGATGATGTATCCAGCTAGACAAGTATTTACTAATGAGAAAAAGAAAACTATTCCACTAAATATGATGGTTCCTTCATCAGCTTGTTTTCCAAGAAACATGATACTCCCTAAAACCTTATTTCCCCAAAAATTCCTAGAGACTGAAAAAGTAAGAAACATAGATACAACTATCCAACTAAAATAGCAAATAGCTGAAATGTATGGAGAGATTATTGGGACGAAGTAAATTAAAGCTGCACCCCCTGCTGCAGATACTACTGCAGGTGGAATCCAGTATCTCCATGGATATTTTGAGAAGAACAGTCCAAATAATATGTAAGTGATTGCTACAGATAATTCAATTGATACAAGTACGTTTCCAATAGTCTTTAGTAATACAGGATTACCTACTGTAACATTTTTACGAATTAAATAGAATACTGTAGTTGTTAAACTAATAAGCACAAAAGCTAAAGTGTAAAGAATGTACCTTTTACTGAATAGTACTTTTATTCCACTTGTGAAGATATTTTTTATGTATTTGTAGAATGCCTTCTCAACATATGACATGATTTACTAATGTTATTGGTCTATAAAAAAAGTTTGGAATTGATTTTCAAAGTATAATTTGATACTCTCTTGCGATATTTCTAGAATCTTTTTTTCACAAAATGTTAAATAATCTCTCTATAGTTTTTTAACGATAGATATGTTTGAGATATTCGATACATTTCTCTTTGATGGAGATGGTGTTCTGTATAAAGAAAATTCCCCTCTTCCAGGAGCTATTGCATTCTTGAAATTACTTGAAGATAGAAAAAAACAGATTTTCATTTTGACCAACAATAGTACAAAAACACGAGAAGAATTCCAAGAGAAATTAAAGAATCTAGGAATTTCATTACCTTTGAATCATATTTTGACTTCAGCTCATTTAACAGCAGAGTATGTTAAAGAACAGAATCCAAATTCTTCAGTATATGTTATTGGAGAACAAGGTTTAAAGCAAGAATTACTGTCTGTGGGATTGAATGTTTTAAATACATGGGAAGAAAACAATGACGAAGATATCTTTGATGTCAATTTCGATGAGATAGATTATGTTGTAACTGGAATGGATAGAAGTTTTAATTACACAAAGATCGCGAGAGCAACACATATCCTTGTTAATTATAAAGATGTTCAATTCATTGCAACAAATGGAGATTTCACATTTCCAACAGTTAAAGGTTTAATACCAGGAGGCGGGGCGATGATTGCAATTCTAGAAGCATTATCTGGAAGGAAAGTTGAGGAAATAGTAGGAAAACCCGCATCTTTAATGTATGAAAAAGCAGTTGAAATTGCTAAATCAAAGAAAGAAGCTTCTATAATGTTTGGAGATAGGATTGAAACTGATATATATGGAGCTAATGAGGCTGGAATAACTTCATGTTTGGTTTTATCAGGTGTAACGACTATGGATGATCTTGGAAAGTTAGACGATGAAGAAGGACCTGATATAATTATTAACAATCTTGAAGACGCAATTGAAGATTTCAACTAGCTCTTCACCTTAAATTTTTATAGTTTGAATATATCACATGTATGTGAAACAAATTTCCTCTTTACTTAAAAAATACTCAGCACTTCTTCTTATTTCTCTATGTTTATTTTCATACACTTCCTATAGTTATGCGGTCGAAGAATCTACTATTGAACCTAAAAGAAATCAAGTTGAATTATCTAGTATTTTTCAAGAAAAATTCTTTTTGGAAGAGATTCTTAAGAAAAAAGACAATGATTTTTTTAGAGTTTTGCTAAAAACCCAAAATGAAGAAACTATTAGATCGCTTAAAGTCTTAGGGAAGGATCTAAAAACCTTTGAAACCTTTTCTGGAGTTGCTGTAACAATTTCAAAAGGTGATTTGTTAAAACAAGTAGAAAGAGGAAATATTCTTGCAGTATGGAAGAATTCTGTGATCAAAACAACTAGTTCGGATACTCAATTAACTTCCTTAGGTTTAATTAGAGGTGTAGATGATTATAATAGCAAAATCAAATCTCAAGTTTTATGGGATTTAGGATTTTTTGGAAATGATACTTTAGTAGCAATTTTGGATACAGGAATAAAAGCAAATCACCCTGCACTAGGTACAAATATGGATGGTCAAAATCGAATAATAAATGGATGGAACTTTCTAGATGATAACGCTAATGTCGAAGATGATAACGGACATGGTACAGAAGTCGCTGGTATAATTGGAAGTAATGGTTTATCTGGATATGAACGGGGTGTGGCTCCTAACTGTAATTTTCTAATTGGTAAAATACTTTCTTATGATGCAACAGGTTCAGTTGAGGATTTGATTGATGGGATAGATTGGGCAGTTACAAATGGAGCAGATATAATTAACCTCTCTTTAGGAAAAGTAGTTACAGATAAAGAATCACCAGAAGTTGAAGCTGTAAATAATGCAGTTGAAAATGGTGTTATAGTATGCGTTGCTTCAGGAAACTCACGTGGAATTGCGGAATTTGGTTACAATGATAAATACACAGTATTAAGTCCAGGAATTGCAATGAAAGCAATAACTGTTGGTGCTGTAGATAATAACAATCTCTTGTATGAAGAAAGTAGTGCCGGTCCAGTTACTGTAAATTATAATGACACTTCAGATAGTTTTCTTTTCGATTCTATGAATCTAGATGCTACTTGGTTAAAACCAGATGTTGTTGCACCTGGTGTTATGCTGAATACAACCTCTACCGATATTCAAGGAACTACAATAGTTTCTGGGACAAGTTACTCAACAGCCGTTGTTTCTGGTATATGCTCTCTGTTAAAACAGAAATATCCTTACAGTGAACCATCAGTGTTGAAAGCTTCTTTTCTAGAAACTTCAGAGTCACTAACAATTGAATATCTCTCTCCATTTGCTGAACCTATCAGTTTGTTTGTTTCTCAAATATATCAAGGAGCTGGATTAGTAGACACTAACGAATCAAGTATCTACTTACAAGATCCAGAAAGAATAACTATTTGGCCTTCGAATTTACCTTTTACTAGAAATATATATCTCAAAAATGAAAGACAATCATTCTATTTTCATCTATTCATAAACGAGGAAATTGATAGTCTAATCGTATCTTTACCTCCTCCACTTAGTGATTTTTTCAAATTTACAATTCCCGCAGTCTACGATATAGGTCAATATGATATACTTGTAGAATTTTCTTCTGAAAATCAGTTTACAGGGCATGTTGTTAGTAAAATCTATTTTAATGCTAGTTCGGTGATATATTCAATTGATGTTGACTTTTATGTAAGATTAGGAATAGGGCGAATCTTATTAGACTCTAATGAGATTGGAGATCAGGAATTTTTCTCCTTATTTGGTAATCTTAATGATTTCACAAATATAGCGAGAAACTACGGACTAGTTCCTAAAGTTCTCAAAAGAGATGTAGATTCAATTCAACTTAATCAGCTGAATCTCAATGACTATGAGATAATAACTTTGATTAACCACAATAGCTCTTTGCTTCATGAATTTTCATCTTTAGATGCTTCATCCATATCTGATTATATTTATTCAAATGGAGTTTATGAAGGTGGTACAATAATAATTCTTCCTTCTCAAGAGAGTGACATAACGAGTATCAACAGTCTACTTGGAGCATTAAATACATCCTATATTCCTACTGGATTAATCAATGAAACAATTGACCTATCATTAAATGGCCATACACTAACTATTTACCATAATAATATTACAGATATTTTTATCCCATCTTCTTTTGAAGTAATCAAGGTAAATGATTCTTCAAATACAATAGCTGATCGTTTTGTTTCTTTTGACAATAGAAGCAACAATGGTTCGCTTCTTCTTGCAATGAATGATTTAGGTATGTTTCTGAATTCCCCCTATCTGTATAATCCTTTTAAAATGGATTATGATATATCAAATCTAGTATTAAATTTTGGTGATAATTATGAATTACTAAATAATATTATAGAAAATTCTGTGGTAACTGCAGTTAATTTTAATTATAGTATTTCAGATTTAGTAGTTGTTCAAGTGAAGGAAACTTTAGAAATAAGAGTAAATGCATCTAATTCTTACAAACCATTAACAAATTGGGATTTCTATATCTCTGTAGAAAGAAATGATTTAATTATAGCTCGAAATTTCGATATATTAGACTGTGAGAATGGAACTTATATATTTAATTTTGATCCAGCAAATTATTCAATTTCTCCAGGAAAATATACTCTTTCAGTTCGTTCTCCAGCAGGAACATACTCTTGGTTGATCCATGTTTTAGCCAAGATTTCTTGGGGACCAATCGTTATTGAAATTTCATTAGCGGTATGTATTGTCTATTTACTAGTTACTAGAAAGAAACGAGTTAAGTAGTGAGAATTTGATAAACCTTCTTCCCATACTTTCCTAAAATGCTCATTGCAAGAGCTAAAGTGTATGTGTCATTAGATGCAGCAAGGACAATGTATTGGTCAAGATTTAGAAGTATAACAAATCCTTCAGATCCTTTTATAATAACT
Source organism: Candidatus Heimdallarchaeota archaeon AB_125 (assembly GCA_001940755.1). Lineage (GTDB taxonomy): Archaea > Asgardarchaeota > Heimdallarchaeia > Heimdallarchaeales > Heimdallarchaeaceae > UBA460. Next base: position 17,649 of record MEHH01000006.1, on the reverse strand, counting down.
TGATCTAAGTTGCCACACTTTATTTGGTTTACTGTCTGCTGACCTGCTGAGTTTAGAGCTGATGCTAAAGCAGACATAACAACTTGATCTGTACTTCGTTCAGCAAAAAAAGCTAATTCTTGTCCTTCAGAACTTACTACTGCTATTGCGCCTAAGCTACATTCTCGTGAAATATCACGCAATATTATTAATAATTCATTTTTCTTTTCTGGTGAGATAACTTCGAACATTAATCTATAATGAGTGACTAAAATTATAAACTTTCTTAAATGAATTTTTTTCTAAATGAGTCTATCCCTATGTGTTCTACAAACTGGTGTATATATTTCAGAACTTGATGATTTGGATTTGTAATTCCACGCGTTCAAGGCAAAAGCTTCTTTTCCGCAGATAAAACATGCTTTCTCATCAACTAGAGGTAATTTCTTCCTTGGCAATCTATTCCAGTGATTTTTGAATTCTTCAAAACTCTCTAAATATTTCTGATGTAATTCTTTAGCCCCTTTATCTTCACTTGTAGTATGTCCTGTAATAAAAATAACATAACTCCAAAGTACTATATCGAGTATATTTCCAAATGACTTCATTGGAATGTAATGATAACCTGTAATGACAATTTGATGAAAACTTGGTTTAACAATGTAATCTATCACCAAATCTCTTCTCTGAGCAGATTGTCCTAACTCCAGTTTATATTTTTTTGAGATATTCACAATTCTTTGACTTAACTCTTCAAACAACCAATCAATAGTTTTCTTACTACCTTTTTTTCTACTGTTCAGAAATTTAAACTCTAAAATAGGGAATGAGATGGAAATGAAAGCCTCACCTACAGCTGAATTAGCTTTTCTCACTAAATACTCATACAAACCAGATGGATAGGTGATTTTACTTTTGTCAAAGATCAAATATTTTCACTTGTAGGTCTTTCTTAAATTACAATATGAAAAAAACTAGCCTAAAAACTTAATGTAAGATTACTTGCCTTTTGCAGTACTTTCAATTAGAGATTTTAGCTTGTCTCTCTTAGCACCTATAAGAGAATTATATGGTTTTCCTTCTTTAAAAACTACAAATGTGGGAAGACTAGAAATCATATATTTCTGAGCAAAAATTGATTCTTCATCCATGTTCATGCGAAGGAATCTGATTGCATTTGCATGTTTTTCTGATAATTGTTCAAAGTATGGTTCAATGCTTCTACATGGACCACACCAAGGTGCCCAGGTGTCAACTATAATTGGTCTTGTCTCTGTTTTTAGAATGTTTTCAAATTCCTCGTTTGTTACATTTGGTACTTTACCCATTTTGTTCCCCTTTCAGAGTTTTTGAGAGTGTAAGTAGTGTTTTTTGCACTACTATATATCTATTCACATTTTGAGTAATTCTTCAAAATAAAAGTTTATGTAAAACAACCCAAGAAGGAAAGTTTAAGTATTTTTCAAAGTAGTTTGTAAGAGTAGAATAAAGAAGTCTGCAAGAACTTAGGAGTAAAACAATCCATGAATTCTCGCATTTATGATTCCATAAAAAAACAGTTGAATGAAATTCTTCAAAAGAAGTACAATATTAAAACTGATTTAGTGTGGTCTAAACCTCATTCTTCTGATCTGGGAGATCTTAGTTTTCCACTTTTTAACGTAGCAAAAGAAATCTCTCAATCTCCTCATGATATTGGTCAAGAAATACTCAACAGTTTTTCAAAAAATGATATCATAGATAAGATTGAGCTTAAAGGTGGGTTCCTAAATCTTTTTCTTAATCAAAATGAATTTGCAAAATCTACTCTGTTGGATATAATTTCAGCAGAGGTTTATGGAAAAAGTGATACTAGAAAGAATGAGAGAATTATAGTTGAGCATACTTCTGCTAATCCTATTAGCCCTCTTCACATTGGCAATATACGAAATTCTATACTTGGGGATGTCATTGGACGATTGTATAAATTTCTTGGAGCAAAAGTAAATTTCCGTTACTATGTTAATGATTTGGGACGTCAAATTGCTCCAGTTATAATTGGTTATTTCTTATTGAAAGAAGAAAAAGTTAAACCTGATTCTAAAGTTGACATCTGGATAGGAAAAATTTATGCTTTAATGAATACATTTTATGAAATTTTTCAAGTAAAAACTGAACTTGAAAAATTATCTATTGTGTCTGATTCACAATCATCATTTTATGAACTAGATGAAACTGAATTGGAATTTTATCAAAATGAACTTAGTAAATTAAATGCAGACCCGCAACGAGATGAAAGAATTGTCAAACAGTTACAGAAGCTCGTTCGTGTTCAGGACTCATTAAAAGAAAAGCTCCCACAATTATATCTTCAGTTGAAAAATCTCCTTGATTCCAATATCAAAGATTTAGATGATTTGACAAACAAGTATCTTACAGGTTACCTTAATGGAAAAGATAAGGAGATCAAAGAAAAATTCAGAGAAGTAACAGAAAACACCCTTTCAGGACATACAGAAACTTTGAACCTCTACAACATCTATCATGATGATTTTGACTGGGAATCTGAAGTTTCATGGACTGGTGAAGTAGATAGAATACTTTCTCAGCTAGATAACAAAGGATTTCTAAGACATGATGGTCAAGCTCTCTTACTTAAGAATGATGTGATTGCATCAAAACTTGGTTTTAAAGAGAAATATAATATTAATTATGAAATACCAGATTTAATAGTAGTTAATTCTGAAGGGATAGCTCTCTATCCTTGTAGAGATATAGCTTATCATCTCAATAAACTAGAGAAGTTTGATGCAGATTACTGTATTAACGTAATTGGAAAAGATCAACAACTTGCTCAATTATCAGTGAGAACAGCTTTATATGGTTTGGGAGAACAAAAGAAAGCAGATAGAATTTCACATTACGATTACGAGATCGTAACATTAGTTGGTGGTAGAATGGCTGGTCGAGAATTCGAATATGTAACATGTGATGAGCTGTTCACATTAGCGAAAAATGAAATTAACACTATCCTTGAGAGTCGTGATTATTCAGCTGAAGTCAAGGATGAAATTGCTAGGAAAGTATCTACCAGTAGTATACGTTATTCAATACTCAAAATTGATCCTCAGAAAACAGTGACATTCGATGCTAAAAAAGCAGTAGATCCAAATGAAAATACAGGTCCATTTCTGCAATATTCTTATGCTAGAGCATTAAATATTCTGGAAAAAGCTCCAAAAAAGGATATTATTGTTGATGAAATGATACAATCTGCAAAACAGATCAATTTCAATATTAAAAAAGAAGCTGAATGGAAAATAATCAGTATAATGGAAGAACTTCCTTTTGTAATTAATAGAGCCTTAGATCTGCTTAAACCTGATATAGTTGCAAATTATGCGTATTCCTTAGCTTCTGCTTTCCATAAATTCTATGATGCATGTCCAGTTCTCCAAGCAGAAGACAAAGATAGTCTTGAAACTAGAATTACAATAGTTCATTCATTTGTAAAAAGCTTAGAGAGTCTATTTGAAGTAATGGGAATTGATACATTAGAAAAAATGTAGGTGAAAATTTGTGTTAAAGGATAGAATGATTTATGGCGGTTTTGATCCAGCTTTTATCGATATAGATATACAACCTTTGAATTCTGATAACACCAGTTTCATAAAAGAACTACCCTCACCAGGATCACATCATATTAACACAAAATTGGATTTTCAACCTGGTGGAAATGGTTTCAACCTGTGCAGAACATTAGCAACACTTGGCAGAGAAGTTACCTATGTTGGACCTTCATCCGGATTTTATGAACAACTGATACAAGATAACAAAATCCCAGTGAAAGTAAAAGCTATCAAAAATGCGAAAGTTAACTATACAACAATTCTGAATCTAATGAAGGGAGAAGTACAGTTCAACACAATCCAAGGGAAACTCTCAATAGAAAATTTATCTGAAGAGATAATTGGATATTATAGAAGAAGCCCTTTGAAATCCATAAGTAATATATCACTTAATCCTTCATCTATTGAGTGGGTGAGTTCTCTTCTTTTAAGTCTGGAAGACGACAATATACTAAATTCACTTAAGGAGAATAGAAATCCATTTGACTTGCTCTCAGCATGCTCTGGCTCATCCTATGATGGAATAATATTTGTTGACCCAAGCGATATTTCACACGTTGATAGACTAGGTGAATTCTGTCAAATACTAGAATACTTGAAAATTTTCGATGGTGAAAAATATCTATCGGTAAATGAACTCGAAATGAAAGCTTTAGGTAATCATTTCTCTAAGACTCCAAAGGAGTTAGCTGATTTTCTAAAACTCCCCATAATCCTTCACACATCTGAAATTGTTTCATTTTATGGAAGAGAGGAAATTGATTTGAAAACAAGAAAACTTGAACACAAAGTGAAATTTGTTGGAGCTGGAGACTGTTTTAATGGAGCTTTTCTTGATGCAAGATTTGATGCCTGTTCATTAGAAGATTCTTTACAGTATGCTATAGACGCTGCATCACATCTCATCTCAACTGGAAATTATCCTACCTCATTACATATCTCAAAAAGAATAAATAGCTAAACAATGAGATATAACTTAAACCCTTATACGGAAGTTTGATTATACAATGTCACTAAAAGTTGAAGATTCCAAGGAATACAAAGAGATTCACAAACGAGTAGAACTTATGCAGCTTCTGAAACTATATTATGGTTCTGGAGCTAACTTCTATGACTTTGATACAGGTGATATTCCTTTACGTGATCTGATTGCTTTTATGTCTGATGAAGGTTTTCCAAGAAGCTTACCAGAAACAGAACATATTCTTAAAAGAATAGATGAAGAAATAATTTCTTTAGAGAATAAGAAAAAAGAAATGAGATTACAAGATTTAGAATCCAGAAACTTGAATTCGTTGTTAATCATAACCTCTTGGACAAAATTGTTAGGAACTCCAAACAAGGGTGTATTTCTCGATAAACCAGTAATGGATTTAAGAAGAGATACTATAGTAATGCTAACTGATGAAACTCAGACATTCAAAGAACTTACTGATGAACGTCTTGCTGTCATTTTTGGTCCAGGAATATATCATGCAGAATTTGCAGTTGATAGAGGTAATTATCTAGAAGATTCTCTGGAGATAAACGGAATATGTTTACCATTAGAACTTCTAGGAAAAATCTATACAGCAGATAAGATATATCAGTCTGATAAAATTGATGCTACAATCACTGAGGTTTCAACCATACTACCATTTCATATTATAGAACAAGCAGAAACTGTTCAAACCTATGTTAAAGGTATCATTAGCAGGAATGTTTTCCACCCTAATAAAGCAGCTTTAGAAAAATTCAACCATCATATTATGGAAGGAGGATCCTATCCAGCAGCTGAGGGGTTCAAAATAATGTCTGCTCATCCTCTTTGGTATAACAAGCTTCTAGTTGAACCTGATTATGAATATAGAACTGGAAGTGGAAAGAGAGCATACAGCACAGCAGGAATTGGATCATTATCAGGAATGGTTCATAAACTAAAACCGATAATATTTTCTTCACCTTCAAAAGAAAGAGAGCAACTAGAAAGAATAGAAGAGATTGTTAAACAATATAGAGAAATGGGATTTCAGCTTCTAAAAACTTGGATACCTTCTTACTAGTTCAAAGTATTTCAACGCACGTTATGAAACTTGGTTAAACTTGCTAAAGGCTATTTAACCGTCGTTTAAGTGGGTCCCCTACACGTGCGATGAGGGGAAAGGATTGAGAAGGAAGGAAGTGCCTTTTAGGAATGCTATATTTTGAGCTGCATTGAAGTGAGTGTTAACCTGTTGCCCACATTTATTACAAGGAGCAACATCATACTGACCCTTTTGACGGGTAAGTGAACCACCACACTTAATGTGAATGGTGCTAGTGTAATAGGGATTGACCGTTTCTAACTTCACTTTATACCCTAACTCCAGAGAAGCTAACCAGACAGCTTTTTTGTAGATGAACAGACTATCAGGCATGGTGTAGATAGCTTTAGCTAAAGCACCTTTAGTACCAGTGGCGTCAGCTGTTAAGCGCTCAATCTTGATAACTTTACACTGTTTCTTTACTATTACTGCCGCAAGAAAATGAGGAAGGAGACGGGTAATCTCTCGGAGGATTCTGCTTCTATGGGTGTAGACACGGTTGAGTTCACCTTTGAGCTTACAGCTCCCATGAACATCATACTCTCTTCGTTTACGGAGAAACCCTAGGTTAAGTTCATCTAACACTTTCTTACTAAGATGATCATAATGACTTGCTAAAGCTAGTAAATCTGGGGGGAGAGGGATAGCTGAGTTAAACACCACCATATATTGCCCTAAGCGGTTGATGTCTACTCCCAGAACGGAAGATTTCTTTCCAGGAATCTGCGAAAGATAGCGGTGGAGAAGGATAGAGGAGTGGAAACAACTATGTGTTCCTTCAAGTACGACATCTACTCGAGGTTTATAACAAGGTGCATGCCCACTGCTAACTTGAAAGATTTTGATGTGTGCACCATTGTTGAGATACTCTAATAATTTTGGAGGAAAATGAACCTGAGCTGTGAGTTTCTTCTTTCCTTGTTGAGGAAAACCTAGCTCAGTCCATCCTTGCTTCTTTACTTGGTCAGTTAATTCTTGTGCAATCCCTTGACGGGTGATAACATAATTCTTTCCCATTAATAGTTTGATTGGTAATCTTCCTTTCTTTTTGCGTTTAAATGGTAGGGGAACAACATTAGCTATAGGCAATCCTTGTACTAACTGAGGGACACTCTGCATGTAATGGTCAAAGAGTGTGAAAACGACTATCTGCCTGACAGCAGAGAAGAGTTTTCGATTAGGCTTACCTATAATTGTAGCTAGTTGTTCAGCTAATTCTTTGAGACTTTTCCATCGAGAATCTTGAGGACTATTGATCCATGAGGTGAGAAAAGGGATAACAACATTTTGCTCTTGTTTTAATAGTTGGAGTTTCTTCAGAAATGCTTGTTGGTTCTTGGTTAATTGCGGAAGGAGGGAAAACTCATGTTGTTGATAGAATAAAGCATCATCCAGAGCTTGCAGGACTTCTGTTTGTGAACAATGGGGAAGTAAGGTGTTTAATTGTAAGGATTCTGAGGAATAGAGAGCGTTGTGCTTTTTTCTCCAATAAGAGTCTGTTTGAGATCTAGAACTAGTAAGAAGATTAATGATATATCTTCGTTTTAGTTTCCAATATCTCGCTAAGCTTCGCTCAGTATAAGGAGACCGACCGAAAACTATCCATTCTATCAACTGTTGATGATTCTTTAGTAAGAAATTGAGCATTCCTTGTGCTTTCTGTTCTTTGTCTATCTTGCCTTTGATGGCAATATATAACCAATGGAAAGCACTTTCAGCTATGTTTGGGTTTTTCCCCACTTCTTTACATAGTTTGCGGGTGAAGAATCCTTCCTTAAGATTGGTTCTGAATAATTCCACTGCTTGCTTGATTACTTGAGGGGTAAGGAGCTGATGTTGTCGTTCTTCTAGAGTTCTTATCCTCTGGTTAATCTCTTCTCGTTGGGATTGGTCTGCACATTTTAGCACTACCTGATAGCTTCTCATCACTCCCGTTGAAGTAGAAGGGAGGAGTGTTTGTAGGTTAGTTGCAGTTTGTGAGACCACTTTACTCGCTAAGTATATCCACAAAATGATATTTAAAGGCAAGAAAATCCTTTGTTTTTTTGAGGTGCTTTTTCCTCTTTCGTTCTCCCTATTTGGTAAGATTGATCAAGTTTTTATTCTACAGTATCTCAACTGTAGCTATTATTTCAAGAGCTTTTTTCTCAATAACTTCTAGATTTTTCTCACATTGATAGTGCAGAGCTAAATCCTTCAATTCTAACAAAGGAAGTTGCTTTTGTTTTTTTATCTCAATGATTTCTGAAATTATATCTAGAAATGAGCTGAATTCTTGTTCTACTTGTTTCTTTTGTTTGCCAAAAGCAATGAACATTATATCTGTATTTGAATCCTTTATTCCTAAGAAATCAATTGCATTTGAAATCTGTCTTTTTCCTGCTAAACGCACTAAGAATTCAGTAGAGAAATCCCTTGCTATATTCTTGTTATTTTGAAATGCTCTTTCAGTATGAAATAAAGCAGATACAATTTGTTTATCACTTACAAGGAATGTAGGATTTAGGACCTGAAAATGAACAACTCCTCCCTTTTGGTTTCTGATGAGTTTGATAACCTCATCTGAATTAATTGATTGAGAAACAGAAAAAACTGAGTAGTTGTATTTGAAACCACCAAGCTTGTTCATAATTCTTCCTACAACTCCTTTGGACCTCTAATGATATCTAAAATCATTTTTTCCATGTCAATTGGTTCGAAATCAGAAGTTGCTAGTTTAACGGCTGATGTTAATTTACTTTCAGATGATGAATGAACTTCGAACAAAATGTCACCTTTCTTAAATCGATCTCCTCTTCTTACCTTAAGAACAACACCAGCAGTTTTATCTGCAGGAGCACCTGCTTGCCTAGCTATTGTTGATATAGGAGAACTATCTATTGCATATACAACTCCGTCACTTTTAGCTTCAATAGCTTCTATATAGGGAGCTTGTGGAATATCATCAACAGTTATATTTTCATCTCCACCTTGAGCAGAAACAATTTCTCTAAATTTCTGTAAGGCTTTTCCACTTCTTAGAATGTCTTCAGCATACTCGAACCCATATCCTCGTGGACACCAATTTTGAGCTTCTAGAATTATACCTGATAATGACAGGGCTTTTCTCATCAAATCAGCACTTCCACTTTGATCAGATAAGATTTGTAAAGCATCTTTTGCTTCTAAAGCTGGACCTATCTTACTTCCAATAGGTCTATCGCCAGGACTGATTATACAGTCAAGTTTGATCTTTAGAGCATAACCTAATGAAGTGAATAAACTGCCAACCTCTTGTGCATCTTCTCTATGAACTACTTTGGCCCCTTTACCTGTAGGTAGATCAATTAGCACATATTCCGATCCTGCTGCTATCTTCTTTGAAATGATACTTGCAACCATAAATTCCTTAGGATCAATTTTTACAGTTTCAAGAACTGAGATAATCTTATCTGATACATCTGCTAGACCTACAGTTTCACCACTTACGATGCAACCTCCAGTAGTATCCACTACCTCAGTCATTTCCTCAAGTGTTAGTTCACAGGGCATCAGTAACTCTACGGCATCTATGGTTCCAGCAGGTGATGTAATAGCTCTTGTAGAGACTTTGGGAATTGTAAGTCCTGAAGCTGCTAGTATAGGAATCATAATAGGAGTTATTCTATTACCAGCTATACCTCCAATACTATGTTTATCTACTACAGGTTTATTCTTTGGATTCAATATCTGTGAATTACTAATTATAGCTTTAGCAACTGATGTTGTTTCTTCCATGGTCAGACCTTGGACTTGGAAAAGAGACATTAAAACAGCAATTTGAGTAGGATGCATCAAGTTTTTATCTATAGATTCAAAAATATCTTCTATTTCTTCTTCTTTGAGAACTTCTCCTCGCATCTTCTTATGAATAAGATGAATCAAATGTTCATTGGTAAGTTCTTTTAAAACTATTTCATTACCTTTTTGAATTCCATGTTCTTTTGCTAATTTTCCAGATATACCAACAGTATTTTCAGGATAATTATCACTAGTATATACTTTTAATCCTACATTAAATGGAGAAATTTCAATTAATTGCCCAGGTAAAATATCATATTTATGGGCTAAATCAGAGTTAATTAACATATATTCTGGCTCTGAATCTAATATACTTTCTATTCTTATGACTAATTTTATCATTTTATTACCGCCAGATTCATTTTTATATCTTTAAACAGTAAGTGATTTTTGGCCTATAATAAGCGTTGTGTCTCTGTAAGAAAACATAAATTACCTTAATTAATCTTACCCGCAATAATTATTAATCATTTTTTTAATAATAGTATAGAAATGTTTAGCGACAATGATTCAGATAAAATTAAAGATACTAAAGAAGAAGGCAAACCATTCAAGTGTACTGGATGTGAAACTCCTTTAGGGAAATATGATGAAACTTGTCCTCACTGTGAAAGAAAGAATCCCAAGTATCTTGTTGGTTGATTCAATCACTGAGAAACTATTTATATTCAACTCAAATTCATATCTTTGTAGGTAAGTACAATGGCGGAAATTCCACTCCCCCCCAGTAGCAAGAAATCTGACGACAGTGCTTCAAATGCTGATTGTGAGAAGTACGACCCTATAATGGGCGGATATTGTAAATATTATGTAACTAAAACTGGAGAATGTATGATCGAATTCAATTTATGTGATGGGTTTGGAACTTTGAAGAAATAACGATTGTAGATTATTTTCTTAGCAATTGATCTAAATCATTACTAACTTCTTTTACATTAGCTACAATTCTGTTTTGACCAGTTCCCTTAGTTCCCTCAGAATCTATTGTTGCAGATGTCAAAAATAGAGGTTTGAAGAACTCTTTTATCATCTGTTTGCCGTCACCAAGAAGACATGAGCAAGTTCCAACATATTTATCTCCTTCAACTCTTCTAACTCGGAAAAAACTGACATGGTTTGCACGATCTCTCCAGATAATAAGATTCGCAGATAAGTAAATATTATCTCGGATGATGTGCCCTAGGTATACATTGGGGTCAAGCCCAAGTTCATACAAATCTGTATTAGTTTGTTTATCAAAGTTAGTTAGAACCATTAGCTTTGTGTTCTTAGAAAGTTGTTCATATCTTTCCAGAGGGATTTGTTCTGTTGATTCTTTGACTATGAATGTATACGATCTATCTCTTCTTAATGTATAAGCAGCTTGATACTCTATCATTGCAGAAGCTAGTTCCAGCAATAAGGGAGCTTCTTTTTTGCTTACTTCAAATTTTTCAATTGATTGAATGGGGACTTTGGATTTAGCTAATAAACTACAAACAAGAACTCCAATTAAGTCATGAGATAAAGAACCTGCAACAATACAACCTGCAGGTAAAAGGATTGCAGGTAATTGGTTTAAGGGAATACCTTTTTTCTCAGCTGATTCTCTTTTCTTACTTACTTGATGAACTATAAGTTTTACTTCTTGTGTCTTTAGAGCGCTGATAACGGCTGTTAGAAACTTTAACGTAGGTTGACAGTGATCACAATGCTCATCATGAATATATATTTCTATTTCCATTTTGCCCCAACAATCTAATCAATGAACGAACAAATAGTGATTTGAAATGATTATTATAAACATTGTCGTTCTATGAATTATATCAACTAGTTTTTTTTGCGTATGTAGCGGTCAAGGTATTTTTCTCTAGCTAGCTCAATGGCATCGTATGCATGTGAAAAACAATCCAACCTTCTCTCAGGGATTGGATCCCATCCTCTTCCATCACTATTTTCTGCAAGAAGTAAGTGTTTCCACATTTGTTCAGTAATCTCACTTTCTGAAAGATGGGCAAAATACCATCGTGCTTCCCCACAGAGTCTCTCAAGTTTTTGATTGTCTTCATCTCTTGTCCAAAGATCTAGCCTTCTATCAGGAGCCCAGCTTCCAGTCTTCATATATCCAAGATCTTTTGGTTTGTTGTCTTTCAAATATTTGTGAGGTAAGATCATCTGGTTGTCTGGGATTTTCATCATTCTCTCTATGAATTTCCTTAAATCCTCATGTGTTATCATTCTTCCCTCAACAAGACTTCTATAACCAAAAAACTCTATATCTGTTCCATAAGGAATAATAAGCCCTGTTGAATGTTTGTGTTTCGCTAGGTTTCTTATTGCCTTTTGTTGTGAAATGAATGGGAATTTCATCAAACTTGCAGAAGAGAAAATACTCCAAGCTTGAGGAACTTTCAATCCTGTGATTGTACCTTTAACACCTTTTAATTCAACTGGATTGAAATTTGATTTTTTAGCAGATTTTCTGAGACCTTTTGTAGCTTTTCTATATTTGAGAAACTTACGAAAGACTCCTTTAGCTTTCATAAATTCGATGATATAATGAGTTGCAGAGTAGTATGGAAAATTATACTCATTTGAATCATTAAGTAAAGGGGAGCTCATGTTGTATAATTCTTCATCGATGAAAGTATATAAGAAATCAAAACTCTTGAGAACACCTGGAATAAGGGGATCATAAGCTAGTTCGGGTAACCAGAATCCCTTAGGTTTATAATTCAGAGTTGTTTCTAGAACTTCATTATTGAATTCTATCTGTTTCTTCATATCTATAACTGGTAATAAGGGAAAGATTGGATGTGAATATCCACAACCTACCATTTCAAATTTTCCTTGATCTATTCCTTCTTTAAGCAAATCAATAACTTCAGGATAACTATTTTTCAATATCTCTAAAGTAACACCTGTAAAATTAAGAACGACTTCTAGTTTAGGAATTTCTAGTAAAGTAGAGAGGACAGGGATGTAACTCTTCTTCACCACTTCTGGTATTTCACTAACAGGAATTTCTGCATACTGCAAATTGGCATGTAAAACAATTGTAGAATACACAAGAGGAAGCACTTAATTTATAATATAAACGTTTTGGGGGATATGAATCTGTGGTCCCTATTTACTTCAAAGATATCCGAAGATATTAATATTCAAATAGCAGTTCTAAAGCAATGAGTCATAAAGAAATCAGAAAAAATCCTTTTACTAATGAATGGATAATTTATTCTGAAGCTAGACAAGCAAGACCAGATAGGAAAGAAGATTTTTGTCCACTCTGCTCTGGATCACCAGAAGTTCCAGAATTTATTGAACCTATTAGAATACCAAATAAATTTCCAGCACTTGAAATTGGAAATGATCCTAAGAAAATTAGTTCTGGAGAATTTCGAACAAAAATGAGCAATTATGGTAAATGTGAACTTGTTGTTTACACAAATATTCATGATGCTAAATTTATTGACTTATCAAACGAAGAAATTTTCCAAATCTTTCAAAAATGGATGGAAGCGACAAAAGAATATAGTTTGGATAAAAATATCAAATACATTCTCCCTTTTGAAAATTATGGTGAAGATGTAGGGGCAACTCTTATCCACCCTCATGGGCAAATCTATGGATTTCCAATGATTCCAAAAGAAATTGAAAAGGAACTTGATGCGGTAAAGCAATTTAATAAAAAAAATAATTCCTGTATGTTTTGTAATTATATTGAGGAAGAACAGGAGAGAGATGAAAGAATTGTTTTTCAAGATAACAATCTTATTGCTTTAATACCGTATTTTGCTAGACATGCTTATGACGTGTTTGTCTACCCAAAACGTCATGTCAACTTTCTACATCAATGCACAAGAACAGAGATGGATTCTTTCATTTCTACTATTAAGCAAATTATTGTTTCCCTGAATAATGTTTTTGAGAAAGATGTTAGTTACTCTCTCTCATTGCATCAGAGTCCTTTGAATACACAAGGTTCAAACATGTTCCATCTCTATTTCAAAATACATACACCCCAGAGAAACACCAAATCACTTAAACTTCTAGGAGCGGTTGAAACCAGTACAAAGACCTACATTAATGGAATGTTACCAGAAACAGCTGCAAATATACTTAGAGAAAAAATGTCTTAATTTTCATCTGCTAATATGAGATAATTGAGATTTTCATATTATTAGATAGTTGATTCCCTAACATTGCTAATTAGAAAGATTGTAATTAGAGCCTCTAATTTTTTCGAAGTTATTAACTTTAGAGGATTCTAAAAGAATACTTATAATTAAAGTAATCACTAATAAAGATTAGACAATAAAGGAGGTCTAAAATGAAAAAAAAGGCAATTTTGGGTTCAGCCTTGTTGGGTTTAACTATTATATTACTTACAATGAGTGGGTCAGTGACTCAAGCTCAGATAATTTCACAAGACACTACACTCAACGCTGATGTTATGAATCCTGTTTTTGTAGAAGAAATGCGAATAATCGCTGGAATAGATTCTGCAGCCGTAGTAGAAATGGACCTTATAGGTGGCGATATGCCTGCTATAGATGCCAATCCACTGTTCGGCTTAGTGAAAAATTGGGCTTTTATTGCTTCAAACCAATCAGATTTTCAAGATTATATTTTAAGAAGACCTTTCAAATCACCAGAGAATGCTACACTTTTACTAGAAATCGATGATTCTTTGGGACCTGGAGGTAGTTTGGCTAGAGCAATTGAAATAGCTTTAATATTTAATGCAGTTTACGGAACTAATTTGATGTGGTCAAGAGCTGAAGGCTTAGCTGGAAGTTACTTATACATCTTTTCGGGTAGCATGCCAGAGACTATATTTAGTACTTTGATTGCTGAATTTCAATCAGATATTAGTAACGGATTTGTGTCCTTACTAGATCCAGTTGAAGTAACTGATTCTCCTGTAAAAGTGGCTTTTATGGGTAATATAAAAGTCGATGGAATGCTTACAGCAGCTAGAAGTGTATATTACGTTGATCCAGATGCAATTACTGGAACTACAACTTATACATTATCAACTGATAACATCTTTGAAGAAGATGTGACTCCTGTAATTGGTTTTCCTAAATTCTCTGTTCTTAAGTTCAGATTCCCATATACAATCAATCCACTAAGTATTACTCCAGAAGCAGATAACTTTGCTCCGCAAATTACAGGAAAGATGGATTGGGATTTAAATACTCCCTGGTCGTTAGCTAAACTTCCTTCAAACTATGAGGTTGTATATAACATAAATCATACTGTACTATCATCCTCTCCAAGAGTATCAGTAAATATGGCTTATGATCAAGATTTACTGCTTTCAACTGGAAGGTTACAGATGGACTATGTAGTTAACAATACTGGAACTGAAGATGCTGTAGATATCGAAATTAGTTATCCATTAGGACCTGACTTCTTAAAATTCTTAGAACAAAAACCAAATCTTTGGGATTTAAGAGATGATGTGACAATAATTGAAGGATATTCAAATACAATTTCTGGAGAAATCTTGATGACGTTTGAAGGTGCTCTGTTTGCAGATGAAGGATTATATCCTGATTATGTATATACACAAGAGTTTCTAATTCTTGATGGCTGGTATCAAAACAACTCAGATTTATCCTATGTAGATATTAAGCCTGCAAATACTATTCAACAAGTTAAAAACGATAGTATGCCCTATGATTTGACTGGAGGTATAGGAGATGAAGGTACTATATCTACATTCATAACATTCAGTTCTCCAAATGGATTACCTAATGTCTTAGTTGATCAAGCTACAGCTTTCTTAGAACCTATAGCAATCAGTCCAATTTTGGCAGCTGCTGGTAATGTAATACCTGAATATCAAGTAGCATTATTGAATTCTGTTCAAGCTGCAGGAGATTATCTCTTCGACATATTATATTCTGAACAACCTATTTTTACTCCAGATCCTTTGAATTTCACATTCATATCCAAAGAAATTGGTCGTGTAGGGTTAGAAGGTAGTTACAATGAAACATTTCTAAGCACTACTATTCCATTATTACATCCTGGTGAATCAGTTAATGTTAGCTGGGCTTTAGATAATATACCTTCAGATGTTAATCTTTATGGTATGATGGGTCTTGATGAAGTAAACGTTGGAACAGGCTTTCCTGCTTTACAATTAACAACTGTAGAAAAGAACGGTAATGATGTTTTAAGATATCTATTTGGTTTAGGTGATTTAATACTACCTCACTTAGGCGACAGATTTAGTCGACCATTGAGCTATTATGAGCCTTGGACAAACACTTGGTTATCAACTGGTGCAAGATTTGCATATGAGGATGCAGAAGGTTTTGAATATTATGGATTCAGCAATGGAATTAATCTACAAATAGCAGATGATGAAGCTGTTCTCAATGTTCATGTTTCATTGAATCAAACTGCATATTTAGTAGGAGATCCAGTTACAGTATACTATTCAATTGAAAATACTGGCAATCTACCAGCTGAAGAAGTTATTCTAGCTCTTTATCATGGAAGAATGGGTCCAGACTGGCAAATAGTTGATCCTGAGCTTTTCTTTGTTGATGAAATCGGAACAATTTTACCAGGTGCTACATATAGTAATCAAGCTGATGTTCTAGCAAATTCATTCCTAGGTATTCATCCAGTTTATGCAGTAGCAGGTTTCAAGAGTGATGTAGGACAAACAATCTTATCTGACGGAATAATTGAATTAGCACCCGGATCACTGGGATTAACTTCAATTTTTGCTGGAGCTGCAGAAACTTATCAACTTGTAGCTTCCAATATGGATTGGGGATTGGTTCTACCAAAAACTCAAAACAGAAGACCAGCATTTCCACAACCGATACTAGATATTGATGTAAGTGTTAATTATATCATTCCAACTGATGCTCCTTGGGAACTAGAAATCACTATAACAGTTACCAATATTGGTGATGAAAGAACTCATATAACAGCTGTTCAGTTCTATAACGCTACTGAAATGCAACTACTAAGAAAAACAACTTCTAAAGGGTTAACTGCAAACGAAACATATCTAGGTATTGGCGTAATCAGATTCAAGGGAATAACTCTCTTACCCAGTGAATCAGTTGTATTTACAATGAGATGGATATTCTTAACCAGTTCTGGATGTTACATTCCTGGTATCATAATAGTCTATGATAGTCGATTCAGTAGTGATCTTGCAATTGATGGCATTATTGAAACACCTGATGTTACAGATGCTGCTTTACTATCTGCATTAGATGGTTCAGCCCAAGAGGAAGAAGATTGGGAAGATTATGGACAATCTACTCAAACAGGATCTTCTGCAGGTGTTGACGTATTTACTGGTGGAAGACATACTAGAGCAGGATCTCTGGATATAATATTCTGGTCAATCAGTGCAATCTTTATCACAGCAGTTGTTTACAGTGCTAGAAAGAAATTCAAAAACTAATTTTCATTTTCTTTTTTCTTTTA
This sequence comes from Candidatus Heimdallarchaeota archaeon AB_125, assembly GCA_001940755.1. Lineage (GTDB taxonomy): Archaea > Asgardarchaeota > Heimdallarchaeia > Heimdallarchaeales > Heimdallarchaeaceae > UBA460. The sequence goes on along the minus strand of MEHH01000006.1, from coordinate 734 downwards.
TTTTTACCCATGTAATAGCTTGTTTTAAATAGTGATTTGTCGCTAGATTCCAAGAGCGGAACTGAATGACAATTACAGCTGAATCTAATTCAGATTTGTACATTTTTGATAGCCTTATGCTATATAATTTCAAAATGCATAAGACTACAGATTTGAGACTGTCAGAAGTTCCAATTGTTGTCATTTCAGGTGCTAATGGGAGTGGAAAAACACAGATTCTAGAAGCTCTTATTATTGCAATAGGTCATGTTCCCAATCGTGTTTCATTAAGTACTTACAAAGAGGTTGTAGGTCCATTTGATAAACACTGTCAAATCAAGCTTAAATTGAATAATCCAAAATTAAGTGATAACAGAGTTTTCACTACTTCCGATCCTGATTTAATACCATATATCGAAGACGATTATTTCATCGTTGATGTGAAAATAAATCAGGAAGGAAACATTAGAAGAAAGTTAGTTGATAAAGGAGGAAAGGGAATAAACGTCACCAAAAAACAGATTCAGATTCTAATGAGGAACATTGGTATATTTGATGATACTATGCTCAACTTCACTGAAGAAGGATATCTCAGTTCTTTTGCAGATGGTTCACCTCATAAAAAACTAGACAGTTTGTTGGTCGCAACAGGACTTAAAGAGATATTTAGTAGTTATATCAATTCAAAGAAGAAAGTTCAAGAAAAAGAAAGAGAATATTCTCCTCTAGTTATGCAATTAGAAAAAGAAGAGAAT
>MEHH01000005.1 GCA_001940755.1 Candidatus Heimdallarchaeota archaeon AB_125 | reverse complement strand
AAGAGCGCAAAAATCAGCATTTTTGGTCATCCCAAATTAACCTTTAAAAATTTGCACAGGAAGCCATATAAGCATATATTTCTGTGCTTCGAGATTAATCAAATCTATGAAAATCTCAAGAACTAAGAGAAGATCACTTATTTATGAGGTATTGCTACGGATAATTTGTATTTATTTGGGGAAATTGTTATTAATCTAAATTTGAAGAGGATTCTTGAAAGAAATGAATTTTACTATAGAGTATCAAAATACCCCCTTCTTAAAGACTTGTCGCGTAAAAAAGGATATTAATCGGCTAAACTATCGCTGTGAAATGCTTCTAACCCGTAATAGTCATGCAATCCGTAATAAAAGAGTTCTTGATTTAGCGAGTCATGATGGTTTATTTACATATGCTTGCTTAAAACTGGGCGCACAGTATGTAGTAGGTGTTGAGCCACGATCTAATCTAGTTAGTGATGCTAATGAAAACCTGAAATCTTTGGGTTGTACAGAAACTCAATATAAGTTTGTAATAGATGACGCATTTGATTATTTATCAGAAGTTGAAGAAGAACAATTTGACACAATTCTTTGCTTTGGATTTTTTTATCACATAAAAAATCAAACAGAATTACTTGATTTAATAACAGATATTAAACCCAGATATTTGATACTGGATACCTTTGTTGAAGATTTTCAACTACCTGAAGCTGAACTTCACGGCATTCGTCGAAGGGAAACCAAAAAAATTGCCGGATACATGGTTTTTTATCATGAAGATCAAGATTTTGATATGGCATCATTTGGTTCATCAAACCTAGTAGGGATGCCTAACAAATCGCTTGTAGAATCTCTTTTGCTAGATTATGGGTTCAAATTCAAACAGATAAACTGGAATGATGAGGATGTAATCGATAGAGGAGAGATAAAGGATTACAAAAAACAAACTAGAGTTTCTTATATTGCAGAAACAGTGGATAGCTAAAAACCACAATTTAAAACCTCTATAGGAGAAATATTTTTTAATTTTTGAGAAATGACAACAATAATAATCTAGGATTGAAGTGTTAGCACATGCCTGAAGACAATGTTCGAACTGGATGGTTTTTCAGAGATTCAGTACCTCCTAACGATAATGCTCATTTTGAAAACATGGCTAGATGTGTTTTTCAAGCAGGGTTAAGCTGGAAGCTTATTTCTGATAGGTGGTCTAATTTTAAGAAAGCCTTCAAGGATTTTGATATAGAAACAGTCAGTAAGTTTGATGAAGATGATATTGAACGTTTGCTCCAAGACAAAGGAATAATCCGCAACAGAGCAAAAATTGAAGCTGCAATAATTAATGCAATGGTCTTTTCTGAAATTCATGAAGAGTATGGGTCATTCAGGGATTTTATGGACAATCTAGACACATCTGAAAACTATAAACACGTTAAGAAGGAGTTATCCAAACGTTTTGAGCGAATGGGACCTAAAACATCCATGATATACTTGTATAGTATTGGTGAAGATATTAAGCATGAAGATTAATGTAAGTATTTAGAATACTAATATTACAAAATCTACAATTGCTAGAGTAAGTGTTATTATTGCAGAAGAAACCAGTACAACAAGTAGTAATGTGTACTCCTTTTTTCCATAAATTCCTATAGCATTCACTATTGCATATAAAATTAGTCCCATTGCAAATAAGAACATATACAATCCCCAAGTTAACTCTAGTATTAATGCAATCCCTCCAACAATTGCTAGAGTCGCCATTATAAACTCAGCTGTGATATGAAATAATCTTTCAAACGGATGTTCAATAAACAAGTTGGCTTTCTTTTTTAGAAGCACTATTATCCAGAGTAAAGCAGTTATAGTACCTGCACTAATTGAAAAAACTCCTGATATTATTTCTAAAATCATGATTGTTTGAGTAACCTACTTTGTTATATTATTTTCTTAAAATACATAGAGTTTGAAAATCTTCTGTCATCATCATTTGAGATTAAGATAAAAGAAAAAGAGGAAAAAGAAAAATAGATTATACTATAAGTGCTATTTTGCTCACAATAAGATCTGGCCATAAACCAAGAACTATTAGAACAACTACAATTATAGCTAAAGCTATTTTTTGGAATATTGGTATTTTTATCTTGCCTGTATCTTCACCATCTGGTTCATCAAAGAGCATTTTCTTTAGAATATACAGATATCCTCCTAAAGCTAGCAAGGAGTTAATGATAGCCATAATTACTAACAGAATACTGTTGATAAACATTAAAGGATTAACAGCGTTAGCTCCACCATTGAATGTTGCAAGAATTACCATTAGTTTTGATGCAAATCCAGCAGTTATAGGAATACCTCCTAATGAAAGTAAACCAACTGTTAAGACTATACCAATAAATGGTGATCTTCTTCCAATACCAATCATCTTTCTCATATCTCTTGAACCAAGTGCTGTAATCAAAACTCCACTGAGCAAGAACAGACCACCCTTTCCTAGAGAATGAGTTAGTATGTGGAATACTGAAGCTTGAACTCCTAAAGCATCAGGAGCCATGGATCCGATTCCTAGTATGATGTAACCAAGATGTACTGTTGTTGAATAAGCTAAGATTCTCTTGAAATCAACAATATCTTTACGCTTGAATTGAGCAAATACTAAGAAATTTCCTTCAATCATAGTCAAGATACCTAACCAGGAGACAACTGCTCCAGTTGCAGCACTTAACGCAGCTGGGGAGAATGCAAAGTATAAGGTTCTATAGATACCTATTGCACCTGCTTTAACAACGATTCCAGAAAGTAATGCTGAAATAGTTGATGGGGCAGAGCTGTGGGCATCTGGCAACCAAGCATTTAGTAAAAGCATAGCTGCTGTTACTGCGAAACCAACAACAAACAATGCCATGATTATAGCGGCAATTGGAGTTGTAGATGCAGCAATAGCTGTATATTCAACAGTTCCATAAATTCCGTAAGTTAAAGCTGTAGCAAGTAAAACTAGCATACTACCAGCAGTAGACATAATGAAGTATTTCATTGAAGCTTCTACTGCACCTCTCTTTGCTCTCTCAAAAGATACAAGTACATATGCACTTAAAGCAAACAGTTCCCATCCAACAAATAGTGTGATGAAGTTGTTTGCCATAGTTACAGTACTTAAACCAGTGAGAAGTGTAAAGATTAGAGCATAGTAGTAACCAATTCCATTTTTGCCTTTCATGTAGTTAACACTGAATATTGTTACCATCAAGACAAGGAAACTGAATATTGCAATAAGCACTGCTTCAAGTTGTCCAAATCTTAGTAGTCCTCCATTATAAAATGATTCAAGCCATGTTAAGAATGAAGGTACGAAAGCTGCAACAATAGAAAGTCCAAAGACTCCTAAAGCAATTATACTTGCTAAAGCGTGGTTTATACAATCAGTACAGATTTTCCATTTTGCTAAGAATTTCTTCAATTGCTCAAACAGTGCTAAAAGCCCTGCACCAGCAATTGGTATTATCAGTATTAAGGATAGATATGGGTTCATTAGACAATCACCACCACTAATGTAATCACTACTACAAATAGCGCTACAACTCCTCCAAAGATCATGTTCCAGTTAATTTTACCAGTCTTGAAGAATGATAGTTTCTTACCAATCCAGAAAACTGGTTTGACAAATACTTTGTTGTAGAAATGATCTATGTAGAATCCGTTTGCTACATAGGTTCTAAGAGCTCTGAAAACACCAATGTTTTCAACAAAGCCTACTTCAGTTTGTCCTTTGCCGTATAACAGATAAGCTAGGCCTAAACCAAGAATGATTGCACCAATTGCACATAAGAATGGAACTAATACAACGTGTATTAGACTATATCCTGTATCTCCAGTGAAGAAGTTGCTAATTGGACCTTCAATTAAGAAACCAGTAGCTACTACTAGAACTGCTAAAATACCTACAACTATTCTCATGATATATTTTGGTTTATGTACATGAGCTCCTCGATTCTTACCATGGAAGATCATCAAGAACATTCTTGCAGCATATAGAGTAGTTAAGAACGCTACTAAAACACCTACAGCGAATGTAAACCAGTGCATAACAGCTCCATCAACAACTGCAGCTTCATAAGCAGCAGTTATTATCATCTCTTTCGAATAACCACCGTTTGTTATAATAGGTATACCCATTAAACCTAGAACACCGATTAGCATGAATCCGTAGATCCAGGGTAGTTCTTTTCTGAGACCACCCATTTTCTTCATATCTCTTTCTTCTGCAACAGAGTGAATTATTGCACCTGCTGACAAGAACAGTAGAGCTTTGAAGATTGAGTGAGAAAATAGATGCATTTGTCCTGGGATTAAACCAGCTCCGTGATCTTCTCTAATTGTAAAGGCTAGGAACATGTAACTGAGCTGTGAGATTGTACTGTATGCAAGAACTCTTTTGAGATCTGTCGTAACTAATGCTCCGAATGCAGCAAGCACACATGAAACTCCAGCGATTATCATTAACACAATGTAGAAGAACTCATTATCCCAGATGGGTGAGAATCTTGCAACTAGGTAGACACCAGCCTTAACCATTGTTGCTGCATGTATTAATGCTGAAACTGTAGTTGGACCTTGCATTGCGTCTATATCAACCGTATCACCCGCACTTAACCATGATTGTAATGGGAATTGTGCAGATTTTGTAATTGGAGCTAAGAGTAATAGAATGCTCATTACAATTGGGAAAGTTCCCCCAAGTGGGGTTGATGTATCCAAGAGTAACGGATTGCTCATTCCAAGCTTCTTATTCTCGTAATAAACCCAAGCTAAGAATGCTAGTAATCCAACATCACCAATACCAGTCATAATTAGAGCTTTAATTCCGCTCTTTGCAGGTTTTTCTCCTTCTTCACCCTTCTTCATGAAGTAGTGACCGATCAGGAAACAAGAACAAAGTCCTACTATTTCCCATCCAAGGAATAATAATACCAAATCTTGTGCTATAACTAATAGGAGCATACCTCCAACAAACATTTGAATGAAGAACCAATATCTTGCTTTGTGTTCATCATCTTTCATGTATTCAATTGAGAAGAATGCAATTAGCATACTCAAAATCGATACTATTAGTACCATTATAACAGACAAAGAATCAAGGAAAATTCCTGATTTATTGCTTCCCCAATTTAACCAATCTAAGGTATAACTGGTTTCTCCGCTATAAGTTCCAAATATCAAGATTGACATTATTGCTGATACTGCTATTGTAGATACACTGAAGAAGTCTCTAACTGTTGGGAATTTCTTTAATAGTAATGATAGAAAAGAACCAATTATAGGCACTGCGACAGAAATTATTGCGAATAGTATTATTGTTTGTACCATTTTTTATCACCTCTTCAATGTAGCCATCTCATCTGTATCCAAGCTGTGAGCGTGACGATAGTTATTGATGGCTATTGCTAATCCTACAGCAAGTACTGCTGCACCAATAGCGATTGATATCAACGGAAAGATCTGTGCAAACTGAGTAAACATCTCATTTGTGCTGTTGGCTCCCAATGAGATAAATACCAGATTTATAGCTATTGTCATTATTTCAATACCCATAAGAATCTTGATGATATTTCTTTTACCAAGTAATGCATACAAGCCTACACCGAATAAGACAATGCCAAGAATCAGTAAGTGTAATTGTTCTATCATGCTTTTGCCTCCTTCTTTTGTTTCTTCTTATGATGTATAAACAATGATCCAACTCCTACAGTTGTTGCGAAGAATACAACAGCTTGTAGTATCAAATCAGTTAATCTTTCGTTCCATAGAGCACGTAGGGAATCCCCTATAGTGCTTGTTCCAATTGTAACACTTAGACCTGAAGCTGTAACTGCCCATATTGCTACACCCATTAGTGCAGCTACTATACCAAGAGCGATTACAGATCTTTTCCAATCGAATGATTCATCTCTCTGTTTTTCTGTTAAAGCTACAACTACAACGAATAGTGCTGTAAATCCACCACCATATATTATGAGTTGTACCCACGCTAGAAATGTAGCGTTAAGTGTCAGTAACAATACCCAGAGAAATAGATTCATAGCAATCAAACCAATTATTGAGAACATTAGTCGTCTGCATTCCAATGCAAAGATTGCTGCTAGAATCGCAAGAATCATGAATATATATATGATTACTAAACTCATTATTCGATTCCTCCTTCTAAGACTGGGTCAGCTGCATCTCTAGGATATTTCTTCTTTATTGCAACTAAGACTGTAATAAGTATTAGTGCTGAATAGACAAGAGCTGCTTCTAAAGTTGCTGCTGGTGCTAATCCTACAAAGAATACTGTAGCTAATATGAATGCTGCAATATCAAACAAGATAAAGAATGCAATGAACACATAAGTGTCAATGAAAATTTTCCTAGGTTTTGCTAGAATTGAACCTTCTCCACTTGCGAAAAGATCTTTCTTCATTTTACTTTGTGTTGGAGGTTGAGTATCAAGTATGTAACGTACTCTTTTGCTAATAAGCCAAACTACAACAGCGAGTACTACACTAGCAATAAGATCAATTATTAAAGCTATATACCATTCCATTTTCATTACACTCCTAACATTGATAATCCAAGAGTTAACATTATTGCAACAAGTGCAATTGGAAGTACTATCTTCCAAGCTAACCTTACTGTTTGATCGATTCTAATACGAGAAATTAATGTTCTTAAGAAAGACATTACTGCTATTACAGCTATTAATTTCAGTGTAAAGAATATTACATTCAAGAAACCCATCAAAACAGGATTCGCTATCACGCCTTCTAAGCCCACAGATGGGCCACCTAGAAAGAGTGTCACTATTAATCCACCAATAAAGAATGCACCAATTCTTTCACCAAGAATTATGAGTGCATATCGCCATCCTCCGTATTCAACTAACCACCCATCAGCAAGTTCTGTGTGAGCTACTGGGGAGTCAAATGGAAATTCTTCAAGTTCAGCCATCATGACTAAGATTGATATAGCAAATGCAATTACCAAACCTATGATGAGCCATGGATTGGCTCCTAAGCTTGCAAAAAGATTTGCGCTAACCTCACTAAGTCTGAAGGTTGAAGGTGTGTCCGGACTTCCACCAATTCCTACAATTAGGACTGGTACTAGAAAACTGAATGCCAATGGTATCTCAAAGCTTAAAGCTTGTAGAAGTGATCTTGTTGAACCAGTTTGTGCAAATGGATTCTTTGTAACAATACCCATGAAATATATGAGTAAACCAAAAGAAAGAATGATAAATAGTACAAAGAATATATCAAAATCAAATGATGCAAAACCTGTTGCGGCACCGGTAATATCGTCGAAAATCGCCATAGGAATCATTAAAGCTCCTGTTAGCGATGTAGCAAAGAAAGCTATTGGTAAAACAGTCATCCAGAATTTACTAACACCTGTTGGTATTATAGACTCTTTTGCAGTTAATTTAACTATATCATACAGAGGTTGTAAAAATGGTGGACCCTTTCTATTCTGCCCTCTGGCATATACTTTTCTATCAAGCCAATCGATGAATAAGGCCATGATAACAATGAAAAGAATACCAGGAACAGTTATCATTAATGCAATTTCAATTCCACTCATTTCGGATAAATCCTCCATAAGGACTTTTTTGTTTCTGCTTCTTGTTTACCCTATATTAGATAGGGTTAACAGTCGCGACATTGATATTGATTATTAGCTAATTCTTAAGGTTTATCGTGGGTAGTTGGACGAAAATGTTAACAAAATAACATATGATTAAATATAAAAATCAAAACTATAGGAAAAACCCATTTGACTAGATATTTTTGGTATTTTGTAAAGCTAACATGTAGATTTGACCGACTGATATACCTCCATCCCCTGGAGAAACTTTTTCGTTAGTGAATACTTCTTTCTGAGTAAGAGTTAGATTTTTAACAATCTCATCGATTATTATTTCGTTTAAACTTACTCCTCCAGAAATTAGAATTTTATCAATTCCTTTGTTTTCGCTTATCTCATTAGTCATTTCTGCTAGACTTCTTCCAAAAGCTTGTTGAACTACATATCCAAGTGAGGATTTCTTGAACTCACTCTTCAGTTCTATCAATTCAGGGAAAATGCTTGAGATTTCTAATTCATATGTTCCTTTCTTATTCGAATATGGAATATCTAATCGGGGAAGATTATTGTTGCTTTTTTCTCGTAAACTTAAACCTTCTAATCTTATAGCTGGTTCTCCTTCATATGTTTGTTCTTGACATATTCCAAGGATAGAACTTACTGCATCTAGAAATCTTCCTGAACTTGTTGTTAGAAATCCAGATGGGAATTCACCTTTGTTAAGCTGTTTGATAATTAATTCCATCTCATTTATTTCTCTCGGAAGATGCTTTGCTAGTGGTTCAACTATCGGAACTAATTCATCTGAAGTGTATGTTCGTGAAAGCAAAGACATCAATGTTCTTAATGGGTATTTTACAGCTAAATCTCCGCCGGGAAGTGCGTATTGTTCTAAATGTCCAACTCTTGCAAGGTTTGAAATTGAACCAGCAAATATTTCTCCTCCCCATATTGTTCCATCTCTGCCATATCCAGTTCCATCTAAGGCAATTCCAATCACTTCTTCTTCTGGATCTATTCTGTTTTCAAGAGCTACACTTGCAATATGAGCTTCATGATGTTGAAAACTAACCATTTCATCAACCTTGAACTCTTCTGCTATCTCATCAATATTAGTCGAAGTTAGATATTGTGGATGCATATCATATGCAATCGCATCAATCTTAGTATTGTAAAGATTAAGAATGTGTTTTATTGCATCTAGCATATAGTCATAGGTTTCAAGAAGCGTGACTGTTCCAATGTGCTGAGTAGGAATAATCTTTGATCCTTTCATAAGAGAAGGAATAAGATGCATCTCTGCTCCAATTCCTAAATAAGTTGATGTTCCAATATCTATGTTTGAAAGAAGAGGTTCTGGTACCCATCCTCTGGACCTTCTCAAGAATTTAACTGAGTATCTTTCTCCTAGTTTATTTAATCTTAATACTGAATCATCATTACGTTGATAGATTCTTCTGTTATGTAATAGAAAGTAATCTACATAATCTAATTTTTCTTTTATTTCTTTATTATCAATAAACATTGGATAATTTGAAGGATTTGCACTTGTCATTACTACTGTTGGTTCTTGCATTTCCTTTAGAAGCATGTAATGAATACCTGCATAAGGTAACATTACACCTACATTATGTAACCCAGGGGCTACCCATTCTGATAAATAATAATTCTCACTTCTTTGCAACAAAATAATTGGTTTTCGGAAAGATGTCAGAAGTTTTTCTTCTTCTGAATTAAGTTTAGTAAATTTCTTGATTGCTTTAGTATTCCTAGCCATTATGGCAAAGGGTTTGTATTTGCGTTTTCCTTTTGCTTCCCTGAGTTTGATTAGAACCTTATCATTGAGCGTTGAACATGCTAAATGAGTACCTCCTATTCCCTTAATTGCTACAATTTTACCGCTTTCAATCTCATTTGCTACGAATTTAACTAACTCTTTTTGTGAAGAAAAGGATATTTCTTCATTCTTTGAAGAATAAACAGAATATATGGGGCCACAATCTGTACAGCATGTTGTTTGAGCATGAAACCTTCTGTCATCAGAATTCTTGTAATCCTTCTCACACTCTGGACAAAAAGGGAAATCTGTCATTACAGTATTTGGACGATCATAAGGAATTTTTTCAATAACAGTATATCTTGGTCCACAATCCACACAAGAGTTGAAGGGATAATCTGCTCTTCTTCTCTCTTCAGAATCTAGCTCTTGTAAACATTCATCACAAATTGAAACATCTGGAGGGAGATATGAGAATCCTATGCCCTTTGTTTCACTTGAACTTTTAGCGATCACAAATGTTTCATAAAGAGATGTGGTTGTTACCCAATTTACTTCAAAAGATTCATAAACACATAACTTTGGTTTATTTTGCTTTAGCAATTCTACAAAATTCTCTAAAATTTCTTGAGATCCTTGAGCGTTGATTTTAACACCTGCATCTCCCAAATTTTGCACATTACCTTTAACACCTATTTCCTTTGCTAAGTTATATACAAACGGTCTGTATCCTATTCCTTGTACTATCCCTGAAACCAAGATTTCAGCAGTTACTTCGACCATTTTTAAGCCCCTTCAGCAAACTCTAGGTATTGGTTCTCCTAAAGGTTTTCTTAATAATCTATGACCACCTATGCTTGTTCTTAAAACAACTTTTCCTTTATACTTGTCAGTGGCTTCACCAATAATTCTTGCGTCTTTACCTAATGAATGAGCTTGAATTTTGGTTAAAATTTCATCTGCTCTGTCTTCAGCAACAGCTATGATTGCTTTTCCTTCAGATGAAAGGGAGAAGAAGTCTAATCCAAGTAATTCGCAAACACCATTCACTTCAGGATGATTAGGTATATCTTCTTCATTCAGTAGTAAACCTACTTCGGATTTTTCTGCAAACTCATTTAGTGCACTGCCAGTTCCTCCTCGAGTAGGATCCTTCATGGCATGAATAGCTCCTCCTTTAACAAGAGGTAGTAACATATTAACTAATGGTGCAACATCTGATTCTAAAGTGGTTTGAAGGTTAATTCCTTCTCTCCCCGCAATTAAAGCTGCTCCATGCATTCCAGGATAACCAGTGATGATTATTTTATCCCCAATTTCAACCTTTGAATCACTTATGATATTTGGAGATACTCTCAGTCCTAATCCTGTCGTACTGATATATATTACATCTACTTGTCCTTTTGGTAAAACTTTAGTGTCTCCTGCAATGACAGCTACACCGTGTTCTTCACAGGTTTTTGCAAATGAAGTTAAAATCTTTTGAACATCTGAGTAAATTGTACCCTCTTCAATAAGTAAAGCACAAGTTATTGCAATTGGTTTTCCTCCCATCATAGTAACATCATTTATTGTTCCTGTTGCAGCAAGAACACCAATATCTCCTCCTGGGAAGAAGATAGGATCAACTGTATGAGAATCTGAACTTACAATTAAAGTTGTATCACCAGAAAGGGGAATTGTTGCACCATCATCAAGTTCATCAACTCCGATACCATTTTCAATTGATTTAGTTTTATAGATACTTAGTAATGAATCAAGAAATGAATCCATAAGAGAACCACCAGCACCATGATTCAATTCAATTACTGTGTCAGGTTTCATGCCAAAATCAAATAATTTGAAGTCTTTTTAAAGATGGAGATTTGATAAAGAAAATCAGTTCCTTAACGATTAAATAAAAATTGGAGCCGAGACCGGGATTTGAACCCGGGAGTCTTACGACAATGGATTAGCAATCCACCCTCATACCGCTTGAGTATCTTGGCTGGTTAATTCTATAATCTCCCTATTTGTTTTTAATTTAAACATTTCGAATTTATTCAAATGTAGACTATATATCTAACCAATTCATTTCTCGCCAATAGTAAAGATTAAAAAACAATTCAGTTTCTATTGTTTTGCCTAGTAAGGTCAGAAATCATCAGGATGCGTTCCGGATGAACAGGAAAGTTAAGTCCTTCCACGTGTGGTCCTGTACTGAGTTGAGAGATCACTTGGGAACGGCCTTTCGTTGCGATGCGTCGCGGCCATAGTGAAGGGGTAACACTCAGACCCATTCCGAACCTGAAAACCTTACTAGGTCTTTTACGTTTACCCAAAAAAAGGGAAAAAAGATTGAAAGATTTTCAATCTGGTACAACTTTTGCTCCAAATGGTGCGAAAGCTAAACCTATCATTTTGAAGTGTTGTATTGCAAAAGGTATTCCTACTATTGTTATAGCCCACAGTAATGCTGCCAAAAGATGTCCTATTGCAATGTACCATCCACCAAAGAGTATCCATAGAATATTTCCTATTATCTTTCCAACTCCTGTAGATTCTCTTACTACTTTGCGACCAAAAGGCCAAATTACAAAAGATGCCATTTTGAATGCTTGAATCCCAAAGGGTATTCCAATTATAGTTATGCAAAATATAAATCCTGCAAAAATCCATTCTAAAGTTGTCCAGAATCCGCCTAAAACTATCCAGAATAAGTTTCCAATTAGACTTAAAATTCCACCCATTTTATCACCTTTAATTATATTTTTTTGAAAGTGCAGAAATGTTAACTACTATGGATATAAGTTTTTGTGATACAAAAATCCTTATCCCGACCTAATCCAGCATTAGATTCAGTTCTTGGATGGTTCTCCATTTTTTGAACACAAAACTTAAAAATTAGCAATATTGCTTCGAATCGTTCTGGTTTAAGAAGGGGTTAGAATGCTTAAGTCACAGATTAATGGAACAGATAACCTATCCGCAAAACCCATTAGTCCACCCTTTATTTTCAGAGACCCTAACACTCCTGAGAAAATTTATGGAATGGCTCATTCACTTCAAGAATTGGCAGAAATTCTTCCTTTTATTCCTTATTTTTCAATTGAATTTCATACATATCGGGTAGAGAGTGATAATTCCATTTCGAGTGATCTTGGTTTATGGTTGCGTTACATTCTTAGTCTAAATGAATTAGCTGATGAAGTTGAACAACTAGCATCTTCTGTTGAAGGACTTGATTTGAAGGAAAAGTTAATTCAATTACTAAATGATCATTTCTTAGATGAATAAATGCAAAATCATATTTTCTTGTATTTCAATGCACTTGGTTCATAGATGTCTCCATTATTAAGTAGGTCATGAATCACGGAAACTATTGTAGCTTTTGCTAATTTTGTCTGGTCAATCAATTCTTCCAAATCTATTCCATCTTCAGAATTCAATATGAGCCCCCAAATGAGTTCCTTCTCCTTCTGAAATTCCGTCGCTTCAATTACTTGTTCTGAAGAGATAACAAAATTCTTTTTTGCATATCTTTTTATTTTCTTAGTCCTCAAGTACAGCTCTTTATTATAATCTTCAATTTTCTGAACAGATTCTGGAAAAAGATAAATCTCTTCCTCGCTTATTCTAGGTTTTCCAATGATTTCTGAATCTTGACTTTCTTCTAAAGCATTGAGAATCATCGCATCATCTTCCCATCCTTTTACACGGATGACTTCAGTACCATCATCGATTGAAATAGATGCAAATGCTTTCTTATCCTCACTTGCAGGACTAAAGTATTTATTTACTATAGTTCCAGTTATTCTAATTTTGTAAACCATCTCACCGTTAGCTGTAGTTAGCATCCATCTTGAAAATTTATCCTCTCCGTCTTTTGCTACTCTGCCATTAATTATATCAACAATATAGAGAAGTATTGGAGGAGTAGGAACGAACTGACTCATAAATATCACTTGTATTTACATTGCAGTAAAATATTCTATCCAAAAATCTTTCTATCACAATTGCATTTTGAAATGATTTTTTGAAGACATATTTGACTAATTTACATATTATTTTTAACAATATATACATAAATAATTTCTCAACAAACATAGCCTTTTTTAAGTAACTAGTTAAGATTTGCTCAATGGGTGAAGGCTTAGATTTCAGGTTCTATCTCAAGAGCTTTGGCTGCACGCAAAATCAGGGAGAGGGCGAGAACATTAGACAGATTCTTCTTTCGTCAAATGGACTAGAAGTCGAAAGCAAATACTCTGCAGATGTTATAATAATTAATTCTTGCGCTGTAAAAACACCTACAGAAGATAAAGTCATCCAGTATATCTATGAATGTAGTATGACGGATGCTGACATCATAGTAACAGGTTGTCTCCCCAAAATAAATCCTGATAGAATTAAGAAGGCATGCCCTGATGCTATTTTGACTCCACCCAATATTGGCAAATCAATTCTGAAATATGTTCCTCTACAATTAACTAATGGGGAAGCTTATAAGATGGCACGATTGCCTGAAATTCCGGTTTTCTTAGAAGCCCAACCATTAGCATGTATTGTACCTATAGGACAAGGATGTTTAGGAAGTTGTACTTATTGTACAGTGAAATATGCTCGTGGTTGGCTACAAAGTTACCCCTTGAAAGATGTTCTTGAATATACAAAGAAAGCAATAGATAAAGGTGCTAAGGAGCTTTATGTAACTTCACAAGATACAGCAACCTATGGTAAAGATAATGGTGTAGATCTAATAGATTTGCTTACTGAGATGTTAGAGATAGAAGGAGATTTTCAGATTAGAATTGGGATGATGAACCCCAAACATGCAGCTGAAATAATCGATCCTTTACTGGATCTAATGGAAAAAGATGAGAGAATATATCGTTTCCTTCACATACCTGTTCAAAGTGGATCAGACAAGATTCTTGATTTAATGAAAAGGGATTATGATATTGAAAACTTCAATAATTTAGTCAAAAAAATAAGATCTCGCTTTCCAAAACTAACTTTATCTACTGACGTTATTGTTGGGTTCCCAAGTGAAACAAATTATGATTTTGAACTCACTGTAAATTGTATTGAGAAAAATCGCTTTGATATTGTCAATGTCTCAAA
Source organism: Candidatus Heimdallarchaeota archaeon AB_125 (assembly GCA_001940755.1). Classification (GTDB taxonomy): domain Archaea; phylum Asgardarchaeota; class Heimdallarchaeia; order Heimdallarchaeales; family Heimdallarchaeaceae; genus UBA460. The sequence continues at coordinate 14,401 of MEHH01000005.1, read as the reverse complement.
ATATGGTGATAGACCTTTTGCAGCATCAGTAAGTTTCACTAATAAGATTCCATCAGACATAAAGAAGAAAAGAAGCAAATACATAACTGAAAAAATACATGCTATTCAAGATGAGAGAAATAAAGAATGGATAGGATGGAAAGGTGAGGCTTTAATCCTAAAAGATACTCATAAAGGCAATAGATTTGCCAGAAACATCTATTATAGACCTGTAATTCTTTTAGGTGGAACATTAGGTGAAAGAGTTTGCGTTGATGTAATTAGCAACTCTAGAAGTTCATTAAAAGGTAATATCGAAAAACCCTGTCTCAAAGTAGAAAGCTAAAATACTTCTTCTTTTAATATAAGCTGAAATTCTATAGAAAAAAAGACTATAATTTCATAAGAATTAAGTAGTACTCTTGTTAAATTAAACAATTATCTAATTGAAGGCCTTAAAATGGCTTCTTTACCATATTTTTAGGCTTTTTAATAGTGCCAACCAATGTATTTTTAAATGATAAACTTTATTTTTTTATAGTATGTTATTTTCGGGAAATAACCCGACAATAACCGTAAAATGGCAGAAATCTGGTACCCATTTTGGGCTAAAAAAATCATCACCAATTAGTGATAGTTATGAATGAAGAATCAAAGACAAAATCAGATAATGAAACTACCTATGATGTTGATACAATCAAGGTTCTAGAAGGGACCGAAGGGATAAGAAAAAGACCGGCAATGTACATTGGTTCGACCAGTGAAGAAGGATTACATCATCTTGTTTGGGAAGTTGTAGATAATTCAGTAGACGAATATATGGCCGGTTATTGTGAAAATATACAAGTTGTTCTTCATCGAGAAGGAGGAATTTCCATTCTTGATGATGGGCGAGGTATCCCTGTGGGAAAGCATCCTAAATTCAATCAAAATACACTTGAAGTGATTTTTACTAAGCTTCATTCAGGAGGGAAGTTTGATAAAACTGCATACAAAGTATCTGGGGGATTACATGGTGTGGGGCTAGCATGTGTAAATGCTCTATCAGATAAGCTAGTTGTTAAGGTATATCTAAATGAGAAAGAATACATCCAAGAATATTCTGAAGGAAAACCTACTTCTCAAGTTATTGAAAAAGAACAAAAAGGTATTCCAACAACCGGTACCTATATTTATTTTGAGCCTGATCCAGAAATCTTAACCGAAACTAGATTTTCTTATGATACAATTATCAGAAGAATTAAAGAAATGGCATATCTTAACAAGAACCTAAGGTTTACTGTTACTGATGAAAGGTTTGACCCACCAAAAAGGCAAGAATATCTTTTCAAAGGTGGAATTAAACAATTTGTACTAGATCTCAGTAAAGGAAAGAAAAGTATCTTTGACAAACCAGAAGAAGTATTTCATGGTGAAAAGACCATTGAAGGTGTCATTGTTGAATTAAGTATTCTGTATACCGAAAGCTATAATGAAATTATAATGGGTTTTGTAAACGGAATATATACTTCAGAAGGAGGAACACATATTTCTGGTTTTAAAGCAGGATTAACAAGAGCACTAAATGATTATGGACGAATGAAGAACATAATTACAGATAAAGCTGACAATTTACGAGGTGAAGATGCTAGGGAAGGGATAATTGCGATTATAAGTATAAAACACCCTGAACCTCAATTTGAGGGGCAAACAAAAACCAAGCTTGGAAATAGTGATGTTGAAGGAATAATTCAAAGAGTAATGACAGATAGATTCAAAGAATATCTAGAAATCAATACAAAATCAGCTAAGAACATTCTTGAAAAAGCAATGGAAGCAAAGACTGCAAGGATTGCTGCAAGGAAAGCAAGAGAACTCGTTCGAATGAAAGATAAAAGAATGGGATTGCCAGGAAGACTTGTAGAATGTAGAGAAACTGATCCAGCAAAAAGAGAGCTGTTTTTAGTTGAAGGACCATCTGCAGGTGGAACAGCTGTAAAAGCTAGAGATAGCCAATTTCAAGAGATTTTGTTCTTGAAAGGAAAAGTTCTGAATGTTTTCAAATCTAGATTGGTGAAAGCTCTTAGTAATAAAGAAATCCAAAGTATCATTATGGCTGTAGGAACTGGGATTGGAGATGATTTTGAAATAGAAAAAAGCAGATATGGTAAAGTTATCATACTAACAGATGCAGATGTTGATGGTGCTCATATCATGACCTTGCTTTTGACTTTATTCTATAGGTTTATGCGTGGCCTTATAGAAATAGGCCAGATCTATGTTGCAAAACCTCCTCTTTTTAGAGTCCATCTCACACGAGGTAAATCAGATGTTTTGAAGAACAAGAACCACGAATATTGCTTCACAGAAGAACAAAGAGATGAAATCGTAGAAAAGCTTGCAAAAGCAAAGGTTGATCCATCCAGTATCAGGATTCAGAGATACAAAGGATTAGGTGAAATGAATGCTGAACAGCTGGAGGTTACAGCCATGCAAAAAAATAGTCGATATCTAGTTCAACTGAGAATTGATGATGCAGCATTAGCTGACCAAAGATTTGAACAGCTGATGGGAAGTGATGTCAGCTACAGAAGGCGATTCATCATGGAAGATGTATTCAAAATGGATGCAGACGAATATCAAAAGGAATATGGTGTTTCTAGTATTGATACAGATGAAGATGATGTTGAAGATACAGCTGAAGAGCTTATTGATATTGATATATCAGGAGACGAGGTTCCTGATGAATTGAAGTTGTAATTAGGAGTTTGTTAAAATGACAAGTGATGAAACAAGTGAAATTATCCATCGTTCATCGTTATCCAAAACTTTGGAAGAAGCATATACAGCTTATGCACATTATATTATTAGCGAAAGAGCCATTCCTGACGCCAGAGATGGTTTAAAACCTGTTCATAGAAGGATTCTATGGGCTATGCACCAAATGAGATTAACTCATGCAAGTTCTCATAAGAAGTGTGCTAGAATTGTTGGTGAAGTTACAGGCAAATATCATCCTCATGCCGGTGGAGTATATGAAACTCTAGTAAGACTAGCTCAGCCATTTTCTTTACGTTATCCATTAGTTGACGGACAAGGAAATTTTGGTTCTATAGATGGATTCCCCCCTGCTGCTATGAGATACACTGAAGCTAGATTAGCGAAGATATCTACTGAACTACTTCAAGATGTTATTCCAGAAATAGTTAAGTTCCAAGAAAATTTTGACGGAGAAGAAATCGAACCAACAGTATTGCCGGTTAAGTTTCCTCTTATACTAATAAATGGAACATCAGGCATTGCGGTGGGTTTAAGCTCAAACATTCCTCCACATAATATCGGTGAAATTACTGATGCTACAATGAAGCTTATTGATGATCCTAGCACTCCAGTTGAAGATTTATCAGAGTTTGTTAAAGGACCAGATTTTCCAACCGGTGGTGTTATTGTTAATGGTCGAGCTATGCGATTATTTAATAGTACTGGAAAAGGGCCGGTTATATTAAGAGCTAAACTTGAAGTTAAAGAGCCTACAGAAAGTAGAGAAGAAGCTACTATTATCATTCATGAAATCCCTTATCTTACCAATAAAAGTAACTTGATGGAAGAGCTTCATGAACTAATTTCATCAAAGAAAATTCGTGGTTTACTTGATGCTAGAGATTTATCAAAGACCAAAATACGAATTGAAATAGATATTCATCAAGATTATTCTCATGAAAAAAGTATTAGAGTAATTATCAGTCAACTATACAAGTATTCTCAATTAGAGAAGACATTTTATGCAAAAAACATGGCTTTTGCAAGAGGAAGACCTCTTTTACTAAATCTGAAAAGAGCACTAACAATATTTCTAGAGCATAGGGAAGATGTAGTAAGAAAAACAGTACAGCATAACCTAAACAAAGCATTGATGCGTTTGAATATCCTTGAAGGATTGCATATTGCTCTTCAAAATATCGATGCAGTTATTGAGCTGATCAAGAAATCTGAAGACAGACAAGATGCCCAAGTTAAACTTATGCAGAAATTCAAGCTGAATGAAGCCCAAGCAAAAGCAATACTTGCAATGCAATTAGCTAGATTAGCAAAGATGGAAGTTGAAGCAATTGCTACAGAAAAGAAAGAGCTTGAGACTAAGGCAGAAGAATTCAGAGATATTCTAGAGCATAAAGAAAAACGAATGAAGATTATTAAGAAAGAGCTTCAGGAAATTAAAGAGAAGTACGGAGATGAAAGAAGAACAACTATAACTGATGATGCAGATATACCCGTTGATGCTGATGTCTATCAAATGTTACATGATCGTCATCTTCTTCTAACAACAACACAGCAAGGATATGTAAGATCAATTGAAATAGAAAAATTCAGAACCCAAAAGAGGGGTGGAAAGGGTATGACAGCTGTAACACTTAGAGAAAATGATTCGCTATACGATATCCTTGTAACCCTTAACAAAAGCACTTTACTATTGATAACTGAAAATGGGTTAGTTCACTCTACTCCTGCTTTTGAAATCCCTGAAGCAAAACGAAGGAATGCAAGGGGAAGTCCTTGGAAAACAGTTTTACCAGTTGATTCTTCTGTTGTCAAAATGGTTCCAGTTGAGAGAGATTCATTTGATAAAGGATTACACTTGTTCTTTGTAACTGCAAAAGGTGTAGTAAAGAAAACTCTGTTATCTGCGTTCTCAAATGTGAGAAAAACTGGTATTATTGGAATACGCCTTGATAAAGGTGATAAAGTTGTTAACTGCTTTGTGACAACTGGTGATAACCACATTTACCTTGCAACAAAGTTTGGTTTGATGGCACATTTCCATGAAAGAGAAGTTAGACCAATGGGTAGGGCAACAAGAGGAGTTACAGGTATGAGATTCAAAAAACCTAATGATGTAGTAATTGGTGGATTGACTATACCTGAAGTAGAATTAAAAGACTCTTCTATTCTTACAATCACAGAAAAAGGATTTGGTAAGAGAACTGCATGTGAGGAATATAGATTTACTCACAGAGGTGCAAGAGGAGTAATTGATATTAAAACTGAAGAACGAAACGGAAATGTAGCATCCGTTTTGGTGGTGCCTAAAAATCCAACAAAGAAGAACAGTGTTTCTATTTTAAACAATCTAGGAATAAGTATTAGAACCAGAATAGAAACAATAAGAGAAATAAGTAGAAACACAAAAGGTGTTAAAATTATGAACACTGAGCCAGATGAAAGAATAGTTTTTGCTACAATAATCGATCTAAGTGAAGAGGATATTGAAAGTTAAGTATATCCTTCTTTTTTATCCTTATCTCCAGATAAGAGTTTTTTGAATAATTTTTCGAATGGTTTTTTTCCAACAGCCCCAACTACATTACCTAAGAATTTACCATCTTGAAATACTAAGAAATTTGGTATAGATGCAATTCCGTATTTCATTGAAGTACGTGGATTCTGATCAACATTGAGTTTACCAACAGTAACATTTCCGGACCATTCTTTCGCAAGCTGTTTCATAATGGGTTCCATTGTTCTACATGGACCACACCATACTGCCCAACAATCTATAACCACAATACCTGATTGTGTAACAAATGAATCAATTGAATTATCATCAAGTTCTACAACTTCTGCAATTGGAAAATTACCTACAGTTGGCATGTCATCCTTCATCAATTTCATCATCTTATCCTTTTTAATGCGTTCTAATTCTTCATCCATTTCTGTGCACCATTATAGATTTATCTATGTGTAATTAATTTGCACACCATATAAATTCTTCTGTTTTGGCAATTCGTAAGAACATAAGATTTATTAGACTGTGTATTTTTGTCACACATGCGAAGGGGTATTGTAATGTCCGTAAAAAAAGAAAAACGAGCACAACCTTGTTTGGTTGATTTACCAGAAACAATAATCAAGAGCTTGGATCATGGTAGTTGTAGATGTGAATTCTTGGAGTGTAACTATAAAGTTTGTCCAATTTTTGATTTTGTATTTGGATTGAAATGTACCCATGTGAATATCTACTTCTACGCTTTGCAAGAAAGAAGGTCAATTATGGACATTGCAAATAGGGTTAATAAAGATCGTACAACAGCAGTTCGTCTAGTTCAAAGTATGATTAAACAAGGCTTGATTACTATGGAAAAGGAGCCTTTAGAAAATGGTGGAATAAAGAATATGTATTCTGCAATTCCACAAGAAGTTTTGAAAGACAAATTAAAAGAAACTATGGAAAATGTGGAAATTGCTGTAGATCATTTAATTAAACAGGATTGGACAGTAGTCAAAGTAATTAATCCAAAAGCCTAGAAATCAAAATCTTCTAGTTCATTCATTGAACCAACTAATTTTTCATCTTTCTTCTTCTTCTTCTTCTTTTTGTCTCTTACAGTACTTACTGCTGTAGATAATTCAGAGATAAAATCACTAGGTAATGAACCTCTTGGAGCTTCAGTTTCCTCATATGGGGGTTCGGTAATTGGTGTTTCTGGGTGTTGGGGTGGTGTTTCTGGATGATGAGCGAATATTTCTTCTGCAGGAGTTCCAACCGATTCTGTTTTGGGTTCAAAAACTATATCTTGTGAAGTATCAACTTCTTGACCTTCCAGATCAGTTTCTGTGAGTTCAGGAGCGCCAACCAAATCTGATTGTTGTTGTATTTGTTGTTGCATTTCTTGATTAACTGTTTCTGCTGGAGCCTTATATTCGTTAGATTCACCTGACAATCCTGGGTGAGTATCCATTGCAGAAGCTTCTGCAGACTCAGATGATCTATCTGGCACTAAGCTTCCATCTTGTAACAACTTAACAACTTCTTTAGCTAGATTTCTCATTTGTGGATTTAACTGATACATGTAACGAGGTAGATTAGCTCTGATTTGCTGAAGAAAATATACTCCAGTTTCGTGGTCATTGATATAGAAAGCTTGTAATGCTTGAACTATCATTTGCTGAACAAGTTTATCTGGTGGTACTGCTGATTGAGGTGAATGTGGAAACATATGAACCTATATCAAGTATGTTGTGAGATTATTTTAAAATTGTGGAAAAGGAAAACGAAATTTTTTAAAGACAAACCTTGATTAAACCTTGAGATTCTGATGTTTAATCCATTATGTTTAAAATCTAACTTATAAATACCTACAAGAGATAGGATCTGAAAATATTGAGTGGTGAAAGCAACCTTTTATCCAAGACTCTAAATGGAGTTAAGACAAGGTTGTATTTAGATGACCGTCGACGACTTTCCCCCATACTTCTAGGTATAGTTGGTAGTTTTTCGATGACAATTTTCATGTCCTATGTAGGTTTGCATCTTGAAAACATAAATACAGTTTTTTGGCTAATACTGTTTATTTTTGCGTTGAGGAATATTCCTCAGCTATTCCTACGAGTTCCATTGGGGAACTTATCTCAAATGATTGGAAGAAAACCATTACTTATAGCAGGTATTAGTTTTTACACAATAAGTTTGTTTTTTCTAGCTGTATCTTCACATTGGGCTTTAGTAATTGTGGCAATGTTTTTCATGGCTATCGGAATGTCTTGTTTTTGGCCAATAATTTTTGCATATATTGGAGATGTTGAAGAAGATACAAATCTTGGCGAAGTCCAAGGAAGATTGTTTCAAGGGACTGATTTAGGGGCTATATCAGGAGCTTTATTAGCATTTTTACTCTTAAAAATTTCTAACCTTCACATTAATAAAACATTAGTTTTACAAATCGAAAGCATAGCAATAATGCCAGAAATAGTAAGTACTTTGTCACCACTCCGTATACTTTTTGCATGGGGAGCAGGGATATCCCTCATTGGTGTAATTGGTATGGCATTATTCATGCCAGAAGTTCTCAAAAAAGAGGAGAGACTAAAAACAGAATCCAAAATGAAAGCACTGGGTATATCCTTTGTTTCAATGTTCAAGTCTCTTGCTATAGTAACGAAACAGAAGAAATTACGTTTTATTTATATGATACAATTAACTGTAGCTTTTCTTGAATATACTATAACGGCTTTTTGGCCAATATTAGTATCCGAAGTTAAAGGACTCCCTTATGATTCTGTTGCACAGATAGCATGGATTACATCAGGTGTACTAATATTCTTTAAACCATATTTGGGGAAAATTGTTGATAAGATTGGTTATAAAGGACCTATTTTCTTTACATTACTTATTTCATCTAGTATGTTGATTCTTTTCATCTATGTGAAATCTTTGCCATGGTTAATAGTGGTCTATATGATTTACAGTGCAAGTAGCCTGACAAGTTATATTGGTGTAAATACTGGAACGACAAGAGAAGCAATAATTACTCAAAGAGGAATGGCTCTTGGTGCTTTAGGATTTTATGTTTCATTGTCAAGATCAATTTCAACAGTAAGCTTCATCCCGATTAGCGTTAACTCAAATGAAGTCAATGGAGCTATTGATTGGAGTTTTGTTTTACCAAAAATTTTCCTTTTCACATCAATTGCTATCATTTCTGCAGTTTGTTTAATCTATCTTACTAACTATTTCATAGGGAACAGAAATAAGTCAATAAAAGATGAAGCGTCACAACATTCAAAATAGCTTTTCTGAAGAATTAATTGATGTGATTCAATTTGAAGACTGAGCCCTCTATTGACAAAATGGAATTGAAACAAAAGATACAAGATGTTTACAATATAAATGTAAAAAACTTAAAATTTGTTCCAGTGGGGGAATTCGCATCTTCATACATTGTAACAACAGAAGAGAAAGGTAAATACTTTTTGAAGTTATATTTTCCCTCTCGATTGAAAAATCAAGAAAATCATAAACTTGATTTTTCGTTAGAAGTAGTCCATCAACTATATCATGCTCAAGGGATAAAACATATTTCCTATCCTATTAAAACTGTTAAAGGAAATCTAAAATCGCAATTTCAGGAAGCTGAAATGGTACTATGGAATTACATTGAAGGTAAGATTACTTCAGAGAAAAAAAGTAAAACTACTATTTTTTTAAATAAAATATCAGCATTATTAGCTCAAATTCACGATTCCACAGAATATCTTAAATTTCAAGATAAATTTCTATTTAACTTAGATTTATCATTTAAGGACGATCTATTATTGTGTCTTAGAGAAATTGCAGCTTGTACAAAGTCGACAGATAAAACATTTCTAAGGCTTAAGAACTTAATTACACCATTAATGAATGATATTTTACAATCACTAACATATCTAGAAGAAATCACTCAAAATCTCAAAAATGAATCTCCTCAAGACTATGTGGTTTGTCACAATGATCCAATCCGACATAATATTCTTTTAAATAAACAAGATGAGATCTTTTTAGTAGATTGGGACAGTGCTTATTTTGCTCCTTTTGAAAAAGATATCTGGTTCTATCTCAATCAGAAGAATTTTCCTTCTTTTAAACAAAAATACAAAGAAATAAGAGAATCTGCAAATCTTAATGAAGAAATTGTAGTTTATTTATTCTACGAAAGAGTATTAGCAGACTTAACTGACTGGGTTTATCGAATTCTATTTGAAGAATCTGATCCCATGCAAGTTAAAAGTGATTTTCAAGGATTAGATGAGGATGTAATCCCCTTTCTTCCAAATATGATAAAGGTAGAGAAAGACTTGAGACAAAGAGCAAAAGAGTGGTAATAAAAAATAAAATAAAAAGAAAAGGAAAAGTTATTCCTAAACAGGAACTTCTTTTTTCTCGATACCAATAAGATCTTCTTTCAATTTACCTAACAAAGTAGCAACAGCTACAACAATGTTTTCTGGTCTTGGAGGACATCCATAAACCCAGGCATCTACAGGAAGAACATGATCAATTCCACCTAAAACAAATGGGCATTCCTGGAATACACCACCGGTAGTACAGCAGTTACCAACAGCAACTACGAATTTAGGTAGAGGCATTTGTTCATAGACTCGTTTAACTCTTTCTGCTACTTGAACAGTTACTGGTCCTGTAATAACAAGAACATCAGCTTGACGAGGAGTACCACGAAGGGTGATTCCGTATTGTTCAAGATCATGTCTTGGAGTTAAAGCATCTACAATTTCAATATCACATCCATTGCATCCACCTGCATTCATGTGGATAATCCATGGAGATCTTACTGCACAGTTTACACCAAATTTCTTCAACCAACCCATTTTAGGCACCTCGGAATTCATCGATTTCTTTAATCTTCTTGCCACCTTCGTCGATTAGCTCTTGGAGTTTCTTATCAGCTACATCACCTTTGTAGCTGCCTTTGGCAACAAGCATTTCATAGTCTTGTCTGACATTAAATGAGAATAAAGATACGGACAAGTTAGGATCTCTATCAATATGAATTGCATCAACGGGACAATAGGTTTGGCAATGACCACACCACATACATTGAGGTTTCAATAGCCATATCATTCCATTTTCTTTGTCATCTTTTTCCATTTCCAAACAGTGTGATGGACAGACTTTTACACATGTTCCACACATGATACATCTATCTTCAATGATTCTTGGAATGGTTCTGATATCTTCTGGTGGGGGATGATCAGAAATTTGCTTTAGTACATGTTTTGTCACAGGTCCTTTTGCATGATTCTTTAGTGCTTCTCCACCCATTACTAATACTTTTTTCATCTTTTTATCACCTCAGAAAAATGGCCTATTGTATCTCTTGGCCTTTATAGCTTTTCTGGCAAATTCATCTTGATTCATGATTATTTTTTCTCCAGTTACTTCGTTAATCAACATAACTCTGTTTGTACAGGAGAAACATGGATCATAGCTTCTCAGAATTACTGGCATATCTGCCACATATTCACCATCCATTCTTTTTAGTGTAGCATCTATGTTACCTAATGATGGTGCTCTGATTTTATACCTCTCGGGTTTATCTGTACCATTGGCAATACCATAGTGAATATCTTCACCTCTTGGGGCTTCACCTCTGGCCATATAGGACCCTTCCGGTACTCTTGGTTTGACTCTTGCTAACAATTCACCTTGAGTAGATTCAAGTTGATCCAAAATCTGATTACACATTTGTAAAGATTCTAGGGTTTCATCAATTCTGACCAAAGTAGTTGCTAGGATATCTCCTTCGTTATAACAAACCAAGTTCCAATCAATTTTATCATATAATTCATATGGGAATGATTTTCTCATATCAAAGGGTAAACCTGATCCTCTTCCTGTTGGTCCATTGGGTGTCGTTATCTTTGCGTCATCCTTAGTCAAAACACCGACATTTTCTAAACGATTCCTTATTGAAGCTTCTTCAGTGAATACCTTCTTATGATATTCAACTTGTTTTATCAATTTGTTTAGCATTGGTCGTGCTTTATCTGCTTTGTCCTTTGGAATGTCTCTTTTAACACCACCAGGTAGCATCAAAGCTGGATTAACTCTGTTTCCACTAAAGTCCTCTACAATGTCCATGATAATTTCACGATCTCTCCATGAGATGTGTAGCATTGTATCAAATCCTGCATCATGTGCAAGTATTCCATACCACAAAATATGCGAATGAACACGTTCGGCTTCTAAGCTGAACATACGTATTAATCTTGCTCTTTCGGATATTTGATCTTCAACGCCTGCAAGTTTCTCTACAACTCGAACATAAACATTTTGATGAACAGCACTACAAATACCACAGGCTCTAGGAACTAACATGGTGTTTTGTCTCCATGTTCTATTTTCCATTGCTTTTTCAATCCCTCTGAGATTGAAACCTATTCTGATATCAGCTTCAACGACTCTTTCTCCTTTCAAATGGATAATAAAGTGTGCTGGTTCTTCTGCCCATGGATGTTGTGGTCCGATAAATATATGATGATCTGCACCAGGAGGTGAATCACTACCATCAGTTAAAGTTCTAAATCTAGATCGATATTGTTCTGTCATTCTTTAGCCTCCTCCAAAGCTTCTTTAGCAATCTTCATGGTGATTTCTTTTATCTGTTCCCAACCATATTCTTTACGCATTGGTTTTACATCATCTGGCCATCTTTCTGGTAAGATTAACCTTTGCAGGAATGGATGGTTTTCAAAATATACACCATAAAAGTCGTAAATTTCTCTTTCATAATAATCAGCTGCAACAAAAAAATCAATCATACTTGGAGTTTTTGGTTTATTTTTATCGATTTTAGTTACAGTGAAATTTATCGGTACTTCCCTAAATTCATCTTCTATTCTGTGTTGTATATGATAACAAACGTTGAATTCATCATCTTTTTCAACACCTGATATTGTTGTAAGGTGATAAATACCCGCATCTTCACGCAGTATTTTCATAAGTTCAAAAGCATTTGTTGCGTTACTAAAAACGTTGAAATGACCTTCTTCTACTTTTACCACTTCTTCAACAAGGTTTCCAGGTAAAGTTACATTTAAAATTTCTTCTAATTCTTTGAGCGCATCACTCATAAGAAATCCTCTCTTAACATTTTAGTTTAATCAAGAATCAGTCATAAAAAAAGGTTGTGCTGGGGAGTTGCTATTATAATAAGTAAATATCTTAACAAATATCTATTTATTGAATGATTAACCCTTGATAAGAAGATAATCGTTTCCTTTGAATTTTTCGGGAATTTCTTGTAAGTACCAACCTCTAGCTTGCAACACTAATAGATTACCAAAAATTTGTGGTGTCAAATTATTAACACCTAGTTTGAAGTTACCTTCTGAGGTCCATTCTCCATCTTTTTCCTTGAGGTCAATCCATTCATTAATAGAAAGAAACCTTCCAGTGTATCGAACACCATAGGATTTCTCAAGCATTTCAGGTATTGATTCAGTTATAGATTGAGCAATTTCATCACTTTCAATTTCAAAGCTTTCGATTAATCCTTTTAGAATCGCAGTCTTGATTCCAAAATCTTGAGCCATTTTTGGTTTTATTGGAGGAAAGGATTCAAAGGATGGGAATATCGCATTTTCTTCACAAAGAAAAACTCTGTCTGTAATATTTCTAAATTTGTATCCTCTTGCAGCTAAGATTAAGATATATGATATATCTATGTTGTTTGTCTTAAACCTTCTTTTAACTAACTTCAGCCCTTCAATTGCATTTACTCTGCTTTTAGCTTCACCCATGCACTCTATATCATCAAAAATATCTGGTACTGTTTTATTTAGGTTGGTTAAGAAGTATTGATTTGTTTTAGTTGAAAAATCTATGAAATTTCTCAAAATTAGAGCATTCGCATCGGTTTCTCTGAGTACCATTATAATAAGAAATAATCAAAATAATATATATAACTTATTCGTTATTCCTTTAAGGAATTGTGAGAAAAATTCAACTGCTAAGTATTTCATCCCAGAGCTTGAGATCTTCTTTTGCTTGTTCTGGATCAAGTTTTTGAATTATGAAACCTGTATGAACTAACACATAATCACCAACATCAAGAGGTTCTTCTAAGAGTGAAGTATCAGCTTCTCTTCTAACACCTGTGATGTCAACCATTACTCTCTTTTCGCTTATTATCTCACAGACCAATCCAGGAATTGCCAAACACATAAGTCTCACATCACCATTTTTACTTCATTAATTAACTGTTTTCATCTAGCAATTAATCTTCCCAAATTATCTCTTCATAAGTAGCAGCAACATTGCATGTTCCTTCATGACTAACCATACAAGCTCCTATTGGATGATCAGGTCTGCAAGCCTTGTTAAACAATTTACATTGATGGGGTTTGGATTTACCCACTAAAATTTCATCACAAATACAACCACTGTGAAGATCTGTAGTTTCAAGTTCAGGGATTTCGTATTTCTTCTTGGCATCAATGTGACTGTATTTGTCAGCTATTTCATGTCCAGTATTTGGCCAAACTCCTAATCCTCTCCATCTAGCATCAGCAACAACATAAGCTTCTTCCAAAGTTTTCAGAGCTGCAACATTGCCTTCATGTCTAACATAGCGTTTATACATGTTATCAACCCTCGAAGTATTTTCATTGAACTGTTTTAATAAAGCATAAATTCCAAGAAGGATATCAACAGGTTCGAATCCTGCCACAGCAACAGGAAAGTTATACTTTTCCGGAATAAAATCATATGGCTTAGCTCCTATGATTGTAGAAACATGCCCTGGAGCTAAAAATCCTTGAAATTCTAAATCATCTCTTTGCATAAGAAGCTCCATTGCAGGAGGAATAAGTTTGTGAGAAGCATAGATACTAAAATTAGGAAGTTTTGTTCTGATAACTTCAGCAGCTGTTACGCAGGAAGTAGTTTCAAAACCAACACTGAAGAATAAAAACTCTTTTTCAGGATTTTCTTCCGCTAGTTTAATTGCATCAGAAATCCCATAAATTACTTGAACATCGACTCCTCTCCCTTGAGCTTGATAGAGAGATTCTTTGGAACCTGGAACTCGCATCATATCACCAAAAGTAGTTATGGTGACATTATGATTGTCAGCGATCCACAAAACTTCATCGACATCTTGTGCAGAAC